>CAMNCZ010000314.1 GCA_946534775.1 uncultured Eubacteriaceae bacterium | reverse complement strand
AAGGGGCTGTCGCATTAAGAATATGATAATATTCAATGGTTCAGTCCCTTATATTGTATATTTTCTGTTAAATAAAATTTTTTTATTATAGTAATCTTGGCGCCGCAGGTATGTTTTAACTGCTAAAGCAGTTCAAATCCCGCAGGGACGGCGCGAACTTCAGTTCGCAGCCGCTAAGTCTGCTAATTGGCAAAAAACCTGTTTTTTTGCCGGAGGGTGGAGCTTAATGCGACACCCCTTTTTTTAATTGATTGGGATTATGGTCGCGGTATTCGGCATATCCTCGGGATATTCGCCCAATGTCCAGCCAACTCCCGTAGCCTCCACATAAAAATATTTTGCACCGTCCACCTCAAAATACGCTCCGTCAAGGTCATCCGCGCCTTTTATACCGACACCTATATGCCCCGGAACGTGTATAAAGCACACTCCGTAACCCATTTCGCGCAGTATGCCCGCAAGCAATATGCTCACATCCTCGCAGTCACCGTTAAACTCGTACATAGTTTCCACGGGATATTTGGGATATTCCTCCTCACCGCGTGATTCAATATCGGTCACATAAGGTATGCTCTGCACAAAATGTATCGTTTCGTACACCAGTTCGTCATCGGAATAGCCGCTTTCTTCACCCATTTTTTTAAGGGCCTCAGCGAATTTTTTAAGAAAATTTCTGTTATACTCCTCGTTCATATAATTGATATAGCTGTCTGCGCCGTAATATCGCGGCAGGCTGCTGTAAGTTTCGTAAGCCGATTTATAGATAGCGCAGGTATATGTGGTTGTCTGGTCGTCTTTATAGGTGGACCATTTTATTTCGCGTGTTATCTTTTCGGAATCTTCACTCAGTTTTACCGAAGAAACGGTAAAACCCGGGGTATAAAACGAATATTCCGCATCGCCCGTAGTGTAAGTCTGTCCGTCTATAACGGCCTTGCTTTTGACATATACGGTTATTTTGGTATTGGGATTAAGGCTTTTCAATTTTATCCAATTATTTTCCGTTTCCACGGTCTCACCCAAAACGTTTACCTCATAACTTTGCGCATTCTCGGCCCGGTCCCATACTATATCGGCATCTATCCCGTGAAATACCGAAGTATCTCCCGTAAAATTCACACCAAATCGTGACGGTGCCTTTATCGTTATGGTTTCCGTGTTTTCGGTATGCTTGGACATATCCGTGATATATGCCGTCTTGCTTTCACTGTCCCACGATACATCGCAGCCCGCCGCCGTTCCGATAGCACGCAACGGCAGCATGGTACTGCCGATTATTATCTGCGCAGGCACGTCAACATTATATATTTCTCCGTTTTTAATAAAAAAACTATCACCGATATTTACAGTTATATAATTGTCGCTGTTGTACAATGTCACCGTTTTGGTTTCACCGTTCCACAGGATATTATAGCCCAGTCTGTCAAAAACACCTCGCAGCGGGATAAGTGTCCTGCCCTGTAAAATAAGCGGCTGCTGATGCGGAAAATCAATATCGGCACCGTTCAGGTTTACGCCGACATCACCCGCATACGCAGTGCTGCTCATCATAAACAGCATCACCGCGGCTGTAATGATTTTCTTGAATCTCATATATGTTCCTTATTCCTCTTGATTTTATGAAAATATCTTATTTATGAAAACGCCTTATTTATACATTGCATCGTTGTCCATAAATCTGTCCACAAGACACATTGAAATGCCCGTTACGGCAAGATGCCATATCTCGCGGTTATCATAAGTTATCTCGACCGAATTTTCACGCGGCATATACTTAAATGTGCCAAGGTTTTTTATAAGCTGCTGATGGAAATACACTCCCGCCGAAGCGTATATGCCCTGAATTATTATAAGTTCGGGGTCGATATTTATTATGATATTTTTCAGCGCCATACTGAAATATTTTGCAACATAGCGCACCATTTCCATTGCAAGTTCATCACGGTCATTTTCGGCAGCGTTAAAAATATGTTCCATAGTCAGCCCAGCGCCGTAGCGGTACAAAACAGACTGTTCATAATTGGGGCTGTTTACCGCTTTATTGTAAAGCCTGTCTATGGAAACAAGTCTTTCAAAACAGCCGCAGCTGCCGCACTGACATATCTCAACATCATTTGCATCAAGTGTCATGTGCCCTATTTCGCCTATAAGGGTATGACTGCCCATCATAATTTTCCCCTTATCTATATAGCCTGCCGCAATTCCGTCAAAGGTATAAACGGCAACATAACTTTTGTAATAAAGGCTTTTGTTATAGTAAAGTTCCGCGTAGCCCGTCATTTTAGCCTCGTTGCAGACATAAACGCTAACATTCTCGGGCAATATGCTTTTAAACATACTTACAATGGGTATATCCCTGCCCCAATTTGGGTAAAGCGAGTTATAGCGCATTATGCCCGTGTCTTCATCCGTGATACCGCCAAGACATACCCCCACCATATACAATTTATCGTCTGTCAGCTTGTTTTCAAGCATTATCTCCGCATACAGCTTTTTAAAATCCCATATAATGTTTTCAAGAGGCTCGTTTTGCCCGTGCGGCCTGCTTTTAACACATAATATCTCGTTTTTCAGGTTTGTGAGTACAGTTTTTAAAATGTGGTTTTCAAGCCTTACGCAGATATTGTATCTGTATTCTTTGTTGAATGAATATATTTCGGGCCTTTTGCCGCCCAGACTTGTGGACTGTCCCTTGCCAAGCGAAATAACTATGCCCTGCTCCACAAACGAGTCCAATGCCTTGACTATCGTCTGTCGGCTTATTCCCGTTGCTTCCGCTATTTCCTTAAGCATTATCCTGTCGCTCTGCGCTATCGTGCTTAATATTTTTTCTCTGTTT
>CAMNCZ010000313.1 GCA_946534775.1 uncultured Eubacteriaceae bacterium | reverse complement strand
AAAAACCAATTCACAACAACAAATATTTTCGATACAGTATTTTGATAACTGTAAAAAAGGTCGGCTTCACTTGAAACCGACCTTTTTAAATATTTTTTATTCGCTGAATTCGCCGAATTTTCTGAAACGTTCGTATCTTTCGTTTAAAAGCTGTTCGACAGGCTTGTCACAAAGGATATCAAGTTCTGTCACCAACTTACTTTTAAGCAAATTAGCGGTAAAGCCAAAATCATTCTGACAGCCGCCCTTTGCTTCTTTTATAACTTTCTCTATTATACCCATTTCAAGCAAGTCGTTTGCGGTAAGTTTCATTACATCCGCAGCTTCTTTTGCGCGGCTTGCGTCCTTCCAAAGAATACTTGCAAAGCCCTCGGGGCTTAAAATAGCATATACGGAATTTTCAAGCATCCATACACGGTCCGTAACAGCAAGTGCAAGCGCACCGCCGCTGCCGCCTTCGCCTATAACTATAGAAATTGAAGGAACCTTAAGTTCTGCCATTTCAAGCAGGTTTCTTGCAATAGCTTCGCCCTGACCGCGTTCTTCCGCACCGACACCGCAGTAAGCACCGCTGGTGTTGATAAGGTTGATTATTGGTCTGCCGAATTTTTCGGCCTGCTTCATAAGGCGTAATGCCTTGCGATAACCCTCGGGATGCGGAGAACCAAAATTTCTTTCTATGTTCTCCTCCATAGTTTTGCCTTTTTGTATACCTATAACGGTAACAGGTCTGCTGCCAAGCCATGCAATACCGCCGACTATAGCCTTATCGTCACGAAACTGTCTGTCACCGTGCATTTCGACAAAACCCTCAAAAATATGATTTATATAGTCAAGTGCGGTAGGTCTTGATACCTTTCTCGCGATCTTTACATTATCATAAGCACCCGCCATTATTCCGCACCGTCCTTTCTTCCCGAATGAAGTCTTAAAATATCACGGAGTTTGATAGGCATTTCTTCTCTTGTGATTATAATATCAACAAAACCGTGTTCAAGCTGAAATTCCGCAGTCTGGAATTCATCGGGTAATTTTTGTTTTATCGTGCCTTCAATAACACGTCTGCCCGCAAAACCGATAAGCGCTTTCGGCTCGGAAATAATTATATCGCCAAGCATAGCAAAACTTGCCGTTACACCGCCTGTTGTCGGGTCGGTAAGCACTGTTATGTATAAAAGACCTGCTTTTGAATGTCTTGCAGCGGCAGCCGAAACCTTAGCCATTTGCATAAGCGAAACTATGCCTTCCTGCATTCTTGCGCCGCCCGAGCAAGCAAAAATAATTATCGGCAGCTTGTTTTTTGTGGCATATTCAAAAGCCCTTGTAAGTTTTTCGCCTACAACACTGCCCATAGACGCCATCATAAAGCCGCTGTCCATTACACCTATAACGGCTTTTTCCCCACCGATGGTACAAGTTCCCGTTACAACAGCATCTTTAAGGTTTGTCTTTTCTTGCATTTTTGCTATTTTTTCTTCATAATCGGGGAAATTAAGCGGATTTTTAGCCTGAAGCGTCTCATCCATTTCCTTAAAGGAACCCTCGTCAACTGTCAAACGTATTCTTTCCCTTGAATTAAGTCGGAAATATCTTGCGCATTTAGGACAAATTTTAAGTTTGCCCAGTTCTTTCTTTTCAAAAACATTCTCGCACGAAGGGCACTTTATGCCTGTTGCGGGCACGGGAGTCTCCTCCTTTTGCTTGTCCTTTCTGCGAGGCATTTCAAGTTTTATATCCTTTACCCTTCTTCTGAGGGTATCCATATCGGGTAATTTAAAACCTGCCATAATACACTCCTTATCCAATCATAAATGTCAATTCTGCTTCCGCAACCTTTTTGTCGCCTACATAAGCGATACCTTTGCCGATACCTGCAACTTTTTTAAGTTTTACTATCTCAAGTTCAAGCCTCAATGTATCTCCGGGCACAACTTTACCACGGAATTTTGCCTTGTCGATACCGCCGAAATAGGCGATTTTTCCCTTGAACTGTTCAAGCGACAAAAGTGCAACGGCACCCGCCTGAGCCATAGCCTCGATAATAAGCACACCCGGCATTACGGGTTCCTGCGGAAAATGTCCGTTAAAAAATGCCTCGTTGTTGGTTACGTTTTTTATTGCAACTACCCTTTTGCCCTCTTCTATCTCAATAACACGGTCGATCAGCAAAAACGGATAGCGATGCGGCAAAATTGCCTTTATATCCTGTGAATAAAGCATTTTCAGTCCTCCCATTTTTTAAGGCATAAAACAGCATTGTGGCCGCCAAAACCAAATGTATTGGAAAGAGAGTATTTGATATCTCTTTCAACTGCCTTATTAGGTGTATAGTTAAGGTCACATTCCTCATCGGGTACCTGATAATTTATAGTAGGCGGAACAACACCGTGCTGCATTGCAAGCACGCTCGCTATAGCTTCGATAGCACCTGCGGCACCAAGCAAATGGCCTGTCATAGACTTTGTCGAACTGATATTGACTTTCTTTGCCTGTTCCTCACCAAAAGCCTTTTTAATTGCAAGCGTTTCACCAACATCATTAAGATGCGTACTTGTACCGTGTGCATTGATATAATCCACCTGTGACGGTTCGATGCCCGCTTCTTTCATAGCTGCGGTCATTGCCTTTGCTGCGCCCAGACCGTCTTCTCGCGGGCTTGTCATGTGGAAAGCGTCGCAGGTAGAACCGTAGCCGACAACTTCCGCAAGTATTTTTGCACCGCGTGCCTGTGCGCTTTCAAGAGATTCCATAAATACAACACCTGCGCCTTCACCCATAACAAAACCGTTTCTTTCCTTGTCAAAAGGCATAGAAGAACGTGCCGGATCATTATTTGTCGAAAG
>CAMNCZ010000312.1 GCA_946534775.1 uncultured Eubacteriaceae bacterium | reverse complement strand
AAGCGGCACAAGCGAACAGTATGTCGGCCGCGCGCTGCGTGATTTTGCAAGCCGCGACAAAGTAGTTGTTGCAACAAAATTTCTGCCCAGAACACCCGAGGAAATTTCAGGCGGAATTTCGGGTCAGCAGCATATCAAAAAAATGATAGACAAAAGCCTTGAAAACTTAGGTATGGACTATGTAGACCTGTATATCTATCATATATGGGACTGGAACACACCTGTTTACGACATTTTAGACGGCCTTAACAGTGTTGTAAAGGCGGGCAAGGCAAGGTATATCGGCATTTCAAACTGTTTTGCATGGCAGCTTGCAAAGGCAAATGCACTGGCGGAAAAAGAGGGTTTTGAAAAATTTGTTTCCGTACAGGGACATTACAATCTTATTTTCAGAGAGGAAGAAAGGGAAATGGTACCGTTTTGTGCCGAGGACAATATAGCCCTTACGCCTTACAGCGCGCTTGCAAGCGGCAGACTTTCCCGAAAAGCGGGTGAAACTTCAAAACGCGCCGAAGAAGATGCCTACGCCAAATTCAAATATGATGCTACGAAGGAACAGGACGGCGTAATTATCAGCCGTGTCGAAGAAATTGCAAATAAACGTAATGTAAGTATGACGGAAGTTTCGCTTGCCTGGCTTATATCCAAAACCACTTCCCCCGTTGTGGGTGCAACAAAGCTGCACCACATAGAGGGCGCGGCAAAGGCCGTCGAACTGGAATTGAGCGAGGAAGAAAAGAAATATCTGGAAGAGCCGTATATACCGCATAATTTAGCGGGAGTTATGGCACAAAACAAGCCCGCAAACAAAGACGATAAGCACGTTTGGGGCACGGGCAATCAGAAAATTTGAAAGGAGTTTTAAAATGAGTGAAAAAATAGTACAGACAGCGGGAAGAGAACAGCTTGGAGAATTTGCGCCGATGTTTGCGCACTTGAATGATGATGTATTGTTTGGCGAAGTGTGGAATGAAGAAGCGATAGATGTAAAGACAAAATGCATAATAACCGTCGTTTCGCTTATGGCAAGCGGCATTACGGACAGTTCGCTTTTATACCACCTGCAAAACGCAAAGGCACACGGCGTTACCAAAGAAGAAATTGCGGCGATAATCACACACGCAACAATGTATGTGGGCTGGCCGAAAGGCTGGGCGGTATTCAGGCTTGCAAAAGATGTCTGGAACGAAGACGGCAAAATTGGATAAACGGTTTGCAGTAAACAACAAGGAGAAAGAAAATGAGCGGAAAAACAATAAATATCGTCAAAAGAATAATCGATATTTTTATGTCGGTTTTACTGCTTTTTCTGACAGCATATCAGGTCACGGGCGAAAGTGCGCACGAATGGCTTGGCATAAGTATGACTGCACTGCTTGTTATACATAATTTTTTAAACCGAAAATGGTACAAAGCAATATTTAAGGGAAAATACTCCCCCTACCGCGAGGCAGTTACCGCAATAAATATTTTTTTGCTTGTTTCCATAGCACTTACCGCACTGAGCGGAATGGCGATGAGCAATCACGCAGTCCCCTTTATGTACGGCATTATTGATGTAATGACCGCAAGAAAACTGCACCTTGCAATGTCGTATTGGTCGTTTATTTTTATAGGTATGCATATCGGTATGCATATTAAGGCAATGACCGCCAAAATGAGCGGTGCGCCTAAATTGATATTCGGCACTGTACTTGCACTTATATCTGCGGCGGGTCTTTGGTTTTTTGCAAAAAGCGGTATAGTAAACTATATTTTTTTCAGAACGCATTTTGCTTTTTTGGATTACGATACCGCAAAACCGTTCATTATACTTAAAAATCTCGCTATGCTGCTGTTTTGGGTGCAAGCAGGCATTATTACAGCGGCAGTTACGCAAAAAAATCAAAAAAATTAAAAAAAAATCAAGGAGGAATTACAATGAAAAATTTACCTAAAATCGCACTGGGTGCCTGGGCGTGGGGCAATGACGGAACATTCGGAAACGACTTTACGGCGGAAACGCTAAAGCCGATATTTGACAAGGCTATGGAAAACGGTCTTAACCTTTGGGATACGGCTTATGCTTACGGTATGGGCACTTCCGAAAAGGTGCTTGCAGGCTTTTTAAAGGGTCTGCCAAGGGAAAGTTATCTTGTATCGGACAAGTTTACACCGCAGTGTGCGGATGCTTCTTCGCCTACGGCAATGAAAGATATGATAGAGATGCAGCTTAAACTTATGGAACTTGACGGTTTTGACATTTACTGGATACACAATGTATGGGATGCGCCCAAGTGGACGGAAGAACTTGCAAAATATTTCGAGGGCAAGGACAATGTGCCGCTTTTGGGTGTTTCAAACCACAACCTTGCCGAAATAAAGCAGGCTGACGAGATATTGAAAGCGCACGGTCTGAAATTATCGGCGGTACAAAACCATTACAGCCTTATAAACCGTTCTTCCGAAGATTCGGGAATACTTGATTACTGCAAGGAAAACGATATTTGCTTCTTTGCGTATATGGTGCTTGAACAGGGTGCGCTTTCGGGCAAGTACGATACAAAGCACCCGATGCCCGAGGGTTCGGCAAGGGCGCAGGCCTACAATCCCATACTTGACAAAATAGAGGTTTTAAATGCAAAGTTAAAGGAACTTGCCGACAAGTACAATGTCGAAATTGCGCAGATACCCATTGCGTGGGCAATAGCAAAGGGTACTTTGCCGATTATCGGCGTCACTAAAACAAAGCACGTTGAAGATGCGGTAAAGGCGGTAAACATAACACTTACGGCACAGGAAACGGCAGAGCTTGAAAAACTTGCCGACAGTCTTGAAATAAACGCAATTCGTTTTTGGGAAAA
>CAMNCZ010000311.1 GCA_946534775.1 uncultured Eubacteriaceae bacterium | reverse complement strand
TTTTCTATAAATTTGAATAAAAAAAAAAGCCCGATATCCCTCGAGCCATTCTGCCCGATAAAATATTTGTCGATAATGACCGCAAAACTGCGCTTATTCCCGTATGTCTTACCTCGGACAGCGTTAAGACACACGCCTTTGATATTATCTGCAATTCGCTGAAAAACATTGGTATAAACGCTAAATACAACACAGACGGCGATATAGCCTATATTCTGATAAACGATAAAAACACCGTTACGGATAAACTAAAGAACATATCCGTAAATGATTTTAATATTCAAAAACGCTTGTTTTACATCAAAAACGGTGATTTTGGATATAAACCGCGTGGATTGTTTTACAATATCCTGCTTATGCAGTCGGGGTTTGACATAAACTCGCTTGACTTTGCCGATATATTTGAAAAACTTGAAAAAACCGACATTTCGGAACTCACCGCCAAGGCATTTTCAAAGGAAATTACAATTATAAATACGGATAAAAGAAGCAATAAACAATACCGTATCACCAATCCGTCACCAATGTATGAATATCAGCGTACCCCCGAAACGAAAAGCAATATTTCACTGCCATATCCGCAGATACCAAATGAAAACATTTTATTCGGGCACAAAGCTGCATATACCGACAATCAAAACAAGGAGATAATTTTTCTGAGCCTTGCCTTTGAACTAAATTTGCCGCTAAGAAAACTAAAACGCGCAAACGGGCTTTTAAGAGATCACCCCTCTGCCCTGCCTTTTCTTGAAACGGATATCCTCGATATAGGCAAGCCATGTTTTGTGATACATACAGGCTTTTTTACCAAATATGCAGATCGGGCTTTAAACGAGATAAACAAAATTTTCAGCAGCACGGCAGGCATTGTTACCGTGCCAAAAGATATGGTATATCAAACAAAACTTGAAGCACTCGGTATGGCGGAAAGAAGTTCGTATATACTTAAACTTGCTTATGAAAACCGCTTTGATGGCGATATACACGATATACAACAGGCACTGTTCACCGAAAGAAACCTTTTTTATGCCGTCTGCACGCATAAGGACAATTTTCCGACAGTTTCCGATATTATCGGGAAGCTGTCGCTTTATCCCCGGAGTTCATTTGATATCCCGACCTTTTCACCCGCTTTTGGTGAGAAGATCATACAAGTGCAGTCAACCGTAAACAATATAAGCCTTGTTTTTTCTTCGGATTCGCCTCCTGCCGAGAAATTTGCACTTGCACAGATTCTCAAAAACACTTATTTATGGGAGAATGTCCGCTGCAAAGGCGCATACGGCTGCGACTGCGAACTCACACCACAAGGGAATATACTTATAACCTCCTTTAAGGATATAAATTTTGAAAGTACAGTCGAAACAATAAAAAACGGTTTTGCGCATTTAAGGGATATGCGTATCACACCCGAAGATATACATCGGTTCAAAATTATGTGCTACAATGAGATGCTTCGCCCCAAAACGCCAAAAAAAGCCAATATTTACGCACTTGAACGACTGTTCGGCAAAAAAAGCATAAACGGCATACACACTCTTAACGCAGATAAAATACATCAAGCCGCAGAAAAAACAAAATTTCTTGCAATGGCTGCTTTTGTTAATAAAACGATCACTGTAAATTAAAACAATGCCCCAAGGCGCTTTAAACACTTTGGGGCATTGCTGTTATATAAATATTTTTAAGATACGTTTTAAAAACGTTTTTATTATAAAAGATGCGCTCTCAATTCTTCGCCGCTCTGTGCGCAAAGATATGCAGGAGCTATATCAAATACGGTCTTGCAGCCACTCTGACCTTCTTTTGAAAGTCTGTAAGCTGCCCTTGCATAAGCGCAAAGTACACTCGATGTAAATTCGGGGTTGGAGTCAAGCTTTAAGCTGTATTCGATAATGTGCTTATTTTCACCGTTCCAACCTGTCTTGCCGCTTCTTAATACAAAGCCGCCGTGATGTATACCGCTGTGGTCGCGTTCAAGTTCCTCTTCACTGATAAAGTGTACCGTTGTATCATAATCGGAGAAGTAATTTGGCATATTCTTTATCTCTGCCTCTACCTTTGCGGCATCTGCACCCTCCTCAAGCACAACAAAGCACTCTCTTGTATGCTTCTGACGTGTTGTAAGTTCGGGATTTTCGCCGTTTCTTACAGCCTCAAGCGCAGCCTCTACGGGGATAGTATACTGCTTGCCGTTTTTTACACCTTCTACACGGCGGATAGCATCGCTGTGGCCCTGGCTTACACCCTTGCCCCAGAAAGTATAGTCATTGCCTTCGGGGAGTATGGCATTTGCATATAATCTGTTGAGTGAGAACATACCCGGATCCCAGCCTACGGAAATAATTGCAACATTCTTTCCGTCTTTTGCGGATGCATCGACATTTGCGAAATGTTCCGGGATCTTTGCGTGTGTGTCAAAGCTGTCGATAACATTGAACATTTTTGCAAGTTCGGGAGTCTGCTTTGGAAGATCCGTAGCGGAACCACCGCAGATTATCATAACATCTATTTTATCTTTCCAGTCTTTTAAATCATTTACAGAGCAAACCTTTGCAGTGGATGTAAGGATATTTACCTGTGAAGGATCTCTTCTTGTAAATACCGCAGCAAGCTCCATATCGGGATTTTGCTTTATTGCACATTCAACACCCCTGCCGAGATTTCCGTAGCCCATAATACCAATTTTAATGCTCATTTTGTACAATTACCTCCTGTTTTTATTCCCGCAGATATAAAGCGGGATATTCCAATAAAATTTATTTGTATCGTTTCCTGCTTTTTACGTTAACAGTATACACCGATTATGAATTTTTTGCAAGAGGAAATTTCATTTTTTTCAAAAAAAATTTTATTAAT
>CAMNCZ010000310.1 GCA_946534775.1 uncultured Eubacteriaceae bacterium | reverse complement strand
GCCCATAATTTTTGTAAATTTTATTTTTTCGACCTTAAATCAGTGTTTCCATAGTGGTAAATTTTTTGGAAAGGAATGGTTATATGACAAATATCGGAAAAAAATTGGGACACGATGGTTTAAAGAATGTATCGGGCGGCACAGGTGCGGCAACCGCAATTAAAGCGGTCGGCAATGCGGTGCGTGTAGCGGGTTTGCAGAGTGTTTGTCCGAAATGCGGCGCTTCGTCACTTATAGCGCAGCGCTTTTCGGAGGATAACGGCAGAACGGCTTACGAGGGACAGGAATGTACATCCTGCGGCGCAGCTATGATATACGGCGATAATATTATGTAACACAAAGAGGCATCGAAAGAAAAATGAAAAAGTTTATAGCCGCGGCGCTTATAGCCGCATCGGTATTGGGAAGTGTAAATGTTTTTAATGTGTATGCTGCGGAGACTGTGCTTTCGCAGGGCAGCTGGTTCGAGTCCGCTTTTATCGAGTGGAACGGCACGCAGGGTACCGAGTATAAGGCATATTACAAGGAAAGCAGTGATACGGTCTATAAAAGCGTAGATACACAACTTATCAGAAATGTAAGCGGAAATGCTTACCGCGTTGATGTTTTGGGCCTTAAAGGCGGCACAAGCTACGATATAAAGGTAGTTGACGGCAGCGAACGCGAGATAGCTGCTTATACGGCGGTTCCGAAGGCTTATGACCGCTCGGGCTTTGCCTTTGACGGTACAAACGATGCGCCCGGTGCTTACAATCTTGACGGTACAGTGCCCGATAATGCGCTTATCCTTTATGTTACCGAGGAAAACAAGAAAAATGTTTACAAAAACAAAAACATTAAAAGCATTATCAGCGGCCTTAATAGTCTTAATGGCGGAAACCCCGTAATTATCAGGGTAATTGGCGAGGTAACACCGCTTAGCTCCAGCGATACTTCGCCCGGTATGTGGAAAAACACCTGCGGCGTTACGATAGAGGGCGTAGGCCCCAATTCGGGCTTTACGGGCTGGGGCATCGGCTCCGGCGACAACAAGGACACGGAGTTCAGAAACCTCTCTATGTACGATTATGTCGAAGACGCGCTGGGTTTTGAAGAGGCGTCAAAGCTTTGGATACATAACAACAATTTCTACTCGGGCTATAACCCCAAGGACAGTTCGTCTGAAAGGGACAAGCTGCACGGCGACGGTTCCTGCGATTTAAGAGAGTGTAACAATGTTACGGTGTCGTACAATGTTTTTGACGGCACGGACAAGACCTCGCTTATAGGCTCCAGTTCGTCAAGCCGTGAATCAGCGGGAAATATCACTTTCCACCACAATTATTTCAATGATACCAAGCAGAGGACACCGCGTGTAAGGTGGCATAATATCCACGTTTACAACAATTACTATTACGGCACCGATGCTTATGCAATAGGCGCTACCTGCAATTCAAGCATTTTTGCGGAAAACAACGTTTTTGAAGATGCGGCATCGCCGTTTCTTACCTCGTCGCAGGGCGGCTTTGCATCCAAGTTTTCAAGCAACGACGGCGGCGTTATAAAGGCATACAACAATGTGATGATAAACTGCCGCGAAAGTGCCGAGGGTGTGGATTATTTCAATGCCCCAAGCAGGGAATACCGCTTGACGGCAGAAGATTTTACAACAAAAGGCGGCGGCTATACCTACAACAATTTTGATGCATCGGGCTATATAGGCGCAAAGAACTATACACTTGAAGACCCCGAGACCGCAAAGGCGAATATTCTTGAAAACGCGGGCTGTGAAAATAACAGCGCCGTTAAGGATTGGCCAAGCCTTGAACCTCCAAGGGTAAAAGGCAGCGTTACAAAGGTATATTACTTTGACCCCACGGAAAGCGGCTCGCTTGCTTCTTTCGGCGGCGTTAACGGCGAGGGCGGCTATTTTACGGGCAATATAAGCTGCAAGGCAAACACTGCCTCGGGCTATCGCGATACAACGGCCTATAAATATTCGGGCAGCTTCTCTACGGGCTCAAATATAACTTTTACAACATCTTCACGCGCAAAGATAACACTTATTGCAAGCAGCACGGCAACTGCGCCCGTGCGTATGGAAGTAAAAAATGCGGCCGACCCGTCGTTGGTATACCACGGTACTTTCCAGTCGGGCTGCAAGGGCGATGATGTTCTCACTACCATAGACCTGCTTTCGGAAGGCACTTATACCGTAGTGCCAAAGTCAAATGTCGATTTTTATTATATCGAGGTTGCGGAATACGGCGATGAGGCCCCGACGGAAGATGTTTTATACGGCGATGCCGATGCCGACAAGCAGATAACGGCAACAGATGCTTCGCTTGTTATGCAGAAAGTTCTTATCGAGGACGCTGTTTTGCCGATACAAAGCACTTCCCCGAATTGGATGAAGTATCTTGATGTTGATGCGGATAACAACCTTACGGCAGACGACGCCGTTAAGATATTGCAAAAATCTCTTCTGGAGGAATATGTTTTCCCCGCAGAGGACTAAGGAAAACGTTTTAAGAGGGCTTGTATTTTGATAAGCCCTCTTTTTGACCTAATCGGGTATCTGTCTGCCCTCGTGGTCTATGTGATAGTTTTCTTTATGTATCAGCTCGCTTACGGGCACTATCTCAAAACCCTTGGCTTTCAGGCCCTTTAAAATATCGTCAAGTACCTCCGGAGTGTATTTGGCATCATTGTGAAAAAGTATTATGGAACCGTCACCCAGATGTTTGTGGTTAAGCACGCGGTTTATCTCGTGGTCGCAGCCCAGTTCTTTCCAGTCCAGACTATCCGCATCCCAAACATCTGCAATAATCAACCGCAAAGATAAATGCGGACAATTGCGCAGCAATTGGCTTTTGGCTATG
>CAMNCZ010000309.1 GCA_946534775.1 uncultured Eubacteriaceae bacterium | reverse complement strand
TATACTGATAAGTAATGAGACTTATCTCGACCTCGGCGGTCATGTGCTGACCGTTGACTCAACAGCATCCTCAACTGTCAAAATGCTGTTTCAGGTAGACGGTTCGTTCATTCTTGACAGCAAAAACGGCGGTACGATAAGATATATCAATACCGACACATCGAGGGAAAGCTCCTTTAGATGTGTGAGCGTCAGCAATAACGGAAGCTTTATTATGAATAACGGTATTATAAACTGTACCAACAGTTATGGGGTAGATAATAACGGTTATTTTGAACTTAACTACGGATTTTTAACAACAGATTCAAGTTATTATGCTACTGCTGTAAATAATAGAGGTACTATTGTTATGAACGGCGGAACATTAGGCTCGTCCGAATCCAAGACTTATGGCATTAAGGAATTGGGTACAATTTATATGAACGGCGGCGAAATATATGGTTTGTTATATTCCACAGCCGGCAGCAGCACTTATATCAAAGGATATATCAGCGCAGGTACGATATATAAAGGGCTCGGTGGTCCTACAAGCGCAGATTCGGGGCTTACTGTCTCAACATTTGTCAAATATAACGATAATATCCTGTCAATAAACGGCACCGAACGTACAGCGGATTATGTGTATCGCAACTATACATTCAGAATTGCAGGTACGGTTGTGTTTTCAAGAAAAAACAAGACACAGGTACCGCGATTGCAGCTTATAAATGATGTAACACCCGTTGTGGGAAAAGCACCTGTTTTGCCCGAGGTTCCCGAAGGCGTGAATTATAAAATATCAAGTGCAAAATGGACTTCGGCAGGCACGGATAATGCGGTAACGACATTTGAAAAAGACAAAACATATTTCCTTACCGTAAATCTGGTCCCGAAAGACAGTTCCTGCCTGATGCCGCAAGGTTTGAAATATGTATCGCTTTCCGATACGGATATGTCATACTGTACTGAACACGGTGTTACCGAAACGACCGACACAAGTGTTTCCGTGCGCTATACCTTTAAGTCAAAGCCCGATGTTTATTATATCACTTTTAACCCGAACGGCGGTTCCGGTGATATGGCTGAGATAGAGGTCGATAAAAATTCGGAATTTACTTTCCCCAAATGTGATTTTACCGAACCGAAAGAAGACGGTTACAGAGTGGTTTTCAGCAATCATTGGAACGATGACGAAACAAATATCGCACACATTGTCGGAAGTAAAATGACCATAAATTCCAACAAAACTTTTTCGCCTATATGGACAAGAACAAAGCTGCATACCGTAAGTTTTAACGCAAACGGCGGAACAGGCACAATGCCAAACAGAATTATTGGACACGGCGAATACCTTTCCGATACAACGTGCAAATTCAGCCCGCCCGCGGGACAGAGTAACGATAATTGGGTGTTTGACGGCTGGTACACAAATTCGGCGTGTACTATCCCCTTTGACGAAACAAAACCGATACTGGGCGACATAACGCTCTATCCAAAATGGGTATGCTATATACGCGAGGTCAGAAAGCAGATAGCCCTGCCAAATCTCGGCGAAGCTCCCGCTCAGCCTTGTGACTTTGTTATCGGTCAAAACGGAGAAACATTTATTGACCATTGCAATGCAACCGGAAGCTGGAGCCCCAATGACACCGAATTTCAATCGGGAAGATCTTATACAGTTACCCTTAACTTACAGACACAGGGCAGCGGCGAATACAGATTTTCGGAGGATACAAAGTTTTATATAAACCAAAATCCCGCAAAGACGGTCGAAATGCCAAATGCCAACACCGCCGTTATAACATACACATTTGACCCGATGTATTATGAAAAACTGCCGTTTGAAAAAAGCAGCACGGGAAAGACAGGCACATATCTCAAACTCGATAAGGACGAGATAGATATAATATGCGCACAAAATGACGAACTTTTGGCAGCATATTTTGACGGCGAATATAACTTCACATGGTATGCCGACGGAAAGCTTATAGACGGCGAAACGGGTATGGGATTGTATATCAAAGATGAATATGAGGGCAAGATCATATCTGCAAAAATGCACATACTCGGCAAATCATTGCCAAGTGATGAGATCATCGTACCTAAAACGATCTACAAGGTAAGTTTCAATAAAGGCGAGGGTTACGGCACAATGTTAAGCGTGCAGGTCGAAAACGGCAATGAATATACCCTGCCCGAAAACGGATTTATAACTCCGTCGGGTAAAATATTTGAAAAATGGGATAAGGGCTATGCAGGCGAAAAGATAACCGTAACGGGAAATGTGGAACTGACTGCACAATATTGCCTTTTAGGTGATGTGGATATGAACAACAAAACCGACAAAGAAGATGCGCGGCTTTATTTAAACCATATTTTCGGCATTAGCGAATTTAACGAAACACAGCTTTACCGTGCCGATATGAATAACGATGAAATGATAACTCTTGACGATGTGGAACTTATATGCGGTATATATGAGGTGAAATTCGACACACAGGGATATAGCTACAATTTTTGCCAACCGTATATCTTAGAGGGAGATCCAATGAATGATGATGTTGAAGTTCCCGAATGTGAGGGCATGTATTTCGGCGGCTGGTTCACCGACCCTGAATGTACCGAAAAATATGATTTTAATACACCCGTAACTTCCGATTTTACACTTTATGCAAGGTGGGAGCAGGAGCTGCTCCTCGGTGACGTAAACTGTGACGGCATTGTCAGCGAAACCGATGCAAAACTCTACTTAAAACATTTAAGCGGAGATCCCGGCAGTCAATTTTTATCGTTCCAGCTTGAACGTGCCGATGTAAACAAAGATGGTGAAAAGGATATGCTTGATGTAATAGCAATACTGAAAATAGCTGATCAGGTATAAAA
>CAMNCZ010000308.1 GCA_946534775.1 uncultured Eubacteriaceae bacterium | reverse complement strand
CGGCAATTACTTTTTCAAGTTCGGCATTGAAAGCTGCTTTGCTGCCTGCAACATCGGGTGTGTTGTAGCTGCACTGCAAAGCGATGCATTTGCCTGTTGTTTTGTCGAAACTGCAGTTTACCTTGTTGCTTACATAAAACAAATCGGGATTTTGAGCAACAACATCAAGATAGATGTTCATTGCCTGCTGCGCATCCATATTGTAGGAAGATACATCAACTTCCGCAGCGCCGCTTGCAAGTGCAGTCTTGATCGATGATCGTATATCACCTGCAAATACGCTTGTACCCAGTAATAATACACCAATGCCTGTAATGATAGCTGCTGTCGCTTTTTTTAAAATACTCTTTTTCATAATAGCCTCCGCCTTTCAGTTTATATAAAATAACTAATTAATGGAGGTCGTTGTTTTCGGTAATAAAAAAAGCTGTATGACCCATTATTGAGTATAACAGCAAACCGACTAAAGAAAACAAGCATAAACCTTGTACTGCTTTACAAGCAGGCAACCGGCTGTCATAATATATTTACATATACCTTAGACCCTTGGCTTTGCGTCCTTATCTTTCAATAAGTTTGCCCATTATTTAGTTGTGCATTTATTTCTTACAACTATATTTTACCAAACGGTAAAGATTTGGTCAATATGTAATATTTAACAAAATTAAGGCTGATATAAATAAAAAACAGCCGTGCTTTTGGTAATTTTGCCTAACAGCACGGCCGTAAGTAATTTTTTTATGTTTTATGATGCTTTGAGCAGTTCGTCAACGGCTTCTATATCCATAGGTCTGCCCCAGATGTAGCCCTGGATAAAGTCGCATTTAAGTACTTTTAATGTATTAAGCTGGTCCTCGTACTCAACACCTTCGGATATAACATCAAAATGCATAAGGTGTCCCATACTTATAATGGCCGCAACAAAATCGGTAAGGTTGTTTTCTTCCTGCAAACCGTCAACAAATGTTTTGTCTATCTTTAAAAGGTCGATAGGCAGTTTTGTAAGATAATTCAACGATGCATAGCCCGTGCCGAAATCGTCAAGAGCAAGCTGTATGCCCATTGATTTTAATTTGTTAAGCATTTCGACCGTACTCTCAAATGAGGTTATAAGCACGGATTCGGTTATCTCAAGTTCCAGGTTTTGGGCAGGGAAGTGAGTTTCTGTCAGTGCCTCTTCAACATCCGACAAAAAGCTGTTTTTTGAAAGATGTATTGCCGAAATATTCACCGAAAGCATAAGCTTTTTGTTGTACTTTTCAAGCATAGGCAGGAAAGTGCGCATTGCCTTTTTAAGCACATAGCGGTCTATATCGATTATCAGCCCGTTTTTTTCGGCTATCGGTATAAATATGCCGGGGCTTATGGGCTTGCCCGATTCATCGTTTAATCTTAACAGTGTTTCAAAGCCTCGCAAGGTCTTGTTTACGGTATCATACTGCGGTTGAAAAACCAGGTGAAATTCATCGTTTGCAAGGGCGTAGCGCACACGATTTTCTATATTTGCGCTGCGTTCCACACTCTCGGTCATAGTTTCCTCGTACATACGGATATTGTTGTCGCCCACAATGCGGCTAAGCTGCATCGCAATATCGGCATAACGCACCAATTCTTCCGTGTCGGAGGTATGTTCGGGATAAAGCGCGATACCGAAGCTTGCACTTAAAAATACGCTTTGATCGTCGATCGTTATTTTGTTTTCGAGTGCATCTGAAAACTTTTTAACGTGTTTTACAAGTGAATCGATATCACTGTATTTGGTAATTATCAACGCAAATTCATCGCCGCTGAGTCTTGCGATAAAGTCGTTTTCGGTCATTGCGTGTTTCCAGCGTGTAGCCGCCTCATTAAGCACCTTGTCGCCGTACTCGTGTCCCGTGGTTTCGTTTATTTGCGTAAACTTGTTAAAGTCTATGTACACAAGCGCAAACTTTTCGTTTTTGCGGGAAAGTTCGGTGAGTGTGTCGTTAAATGCACGTCTGTTGGGCGTGTTTGTGAGTGAGTCGGTATAAGCTATCTTATGCAGCTCGCGTTCCTTGCGTTCTATCGTGTCAAGGTGTTTGTATACCAGATAGGATATAACACCCATAAACACAACAGAGAGTAAAGCGGGTATGATAATAATGTCGCGCTTTAACAGAAAACCCGTAAATATCATTAAAAAATGAATGAAAAAAAGCACCTGAGCTATTTTGAATGCAGCCCTTCTGAACGCAACGATATTTAAAATTACAACAAGCGTAAGCAGCATTGTAAGTATCATATCGATATCCGATACGGAAAACCTGTTAAGCATTATATAAACAGATAAGTTTTCTATATGTATCAGTGCCATTATTGCCGCAATAAAAATATATGCAAAAATAAACAAAACCAATTGAGGGGTAAGTCTGTGGTTGTTTCTCATAGCAGACACTCCTTATTATGGATATTTTTTATTGTTAAAGTCACCTCGAAAAATTGCCTTGAAGCAGAAAGCAAAGTTTTCTGAATACTTGTTTAATTAATTATAACATATAAATATTGATAATGCAACTGATTTTGTTAAAAAAATTTGTATTTTTTTAAGAAAATGTGAACGCAGATCACATATTTAAAAAGTAATGGTAAAATTTCACATTATATTGACTTATAGTTAAAAATATTATAAAATAATTATATCGAAAAAACGGTATAATATTTGCCGTTAAAATGTTTTTTCAAAGAATAAAAAAAGTTTGAAAAAATAATAAATGCACCGTTTGGTGTTGGATTTTCAGCAAATAGGAGTGATATAATTGAGAATAGGGGTAATAGGACTTGGATATGTGGGATTAACGCTGGCTACAGTTGCGGCTTCAAAAGGTATAGAAGTCTACGGTGTTG
>CAMNCZ010000307.1 GCA_946534775.1 uncultured Eubacteriaceae bacterium | reverse complement strand
CAAGTACTTTTTGGGTTTTTGTTTAAATTAACGATTTACGAACGGTTTTATTTTATTGGGGTTTGCGCGCCTCCCCAACTCCAAAAAACTTTATCGCAAAAAAACGACCCCCATTTCGGGAGTCGTTAAAAATCAAATTACATTTCGATATGAACGGGTTTGAGGTTCCAGATATCGTTTGCGTACTCGCGGATAGTTCTGTCCGAGGAGAACTTGCCGCTGTTTGCGGTGTTGAGAATGGCCATTCTTGCCCATCTGTCCTTATCCTTATAAGCTGCGTCAACACGTTCCTGAGCCTCTGCGTAGGATGCGAAATCCTTTAATACAAAGTACTCGTCTGCGCGGCTGCCGTAACCGTTAAGAAGTGCGTCGTAAAGTTCTCTGAAAAGTTCGGTATTGGGGTCGAGAGTGCCGTTTATCAGCATATTCATAACGCCGCGGACATCGCTGTTCATATTGTAGATATCCCATGGGTTGTAATCGTTTCTGCTGTACTGCGCGATGACCTCGTCCGAAGTCATACCGAAGATAAAGATATTTTCGTCACCGACTTCTTCGCGTATCTCGACATTTGCGCCGTCAAGTGTACCGATGGTAACGGCGCCGTTAAGCTGGAATTTCATATTGCCCGTACCCGAAGCTTCCTTGCTGGCTGTGGAGATCTGTTCCGATACATCCGCTGCGGGGATAAGTTTTTCCGCAAGGCTTACGCGGTAGTTTTCGGCAAAGATAACTTTCAGCTTGCCTTCGATGGTCGGGTCGTTGTTTACAAGGTTTGCAACGCTGTTGATAAGCTTGATTATAAGCTTTGCACGGCGATAACCTGCGGCAGCCTTTGCACCGAAAATAAATGTTCTGGGTGTGATATCAAGGCCCGGATCTACTTTCAGCTTGTTGTAAAGGCTCATAACGTGCAGGATATTAAGCAGCTGACGCTTGTATTCGTGAAGTCTCTTTACCTGTATATCGTATATGGAATCGGGGCTTATCTCGATACCCATAGTCGCCTTGAAATAGTTTGAAAGCTCTACTTTGTTGTTGTGCTTTATCTCCATAAATTTATTGCGGAAATCCACATCATCGGCTAAAGGCGCAAGTTTCTTCAACTCGTCAAGGTTTGTGTACCAGCCGTCGCCTATCTTTGATGTGATAAGGTCCGCAAGGCCGGGGTTAGCGTGGCCAAGCCATCTTCTTTGAGTTATGCCGTTTGTCTTGTTGTTGAACTTTTCGGGATATATCTCGTAGAAATCACGGAGTTCCTGGTGTTTAAGAATTTCGGTATGCAGCGCCGCAACACCGTTTACGGAGTGCGAACCTACAATCGCAAGCCAAGCCATTCTTATCTGACCGTCTGCAATAATAGCCATTTTTCTGATCTTTTCCGCATCGTTGCCAAAACGGTCGATAAGCGACTGGCAGAAACGCTTGTTTATCTCCTCAACTATCATATAAATACGGGGAAGGAGACGGCTGAACAGCTCGATAGGCCATTTTTCAAGCGCCTCGCTCATAATTGTGTGGTTTGTGTAAGCGCAGCATTTCTTTGTGATCTCCCACGCTTCGTCCCACGGTACACCGTTCTCGTCGATAAGCAGACGCATAAGCTCCGCAACGGCGATCGAAGGATGTGTGTCGTTAAGCTGGAAAGCGTACTTTTCGGGCATAATGCTGAAATCCGTACCGTATTTAAGCTTGAACTTGTGAACAACACGCTGCAAAGTTGCCGAAACAAAGAAATACTGCTGACGAAGCCTGAGTTCCTTGCCTGCATAATGCTCGTCTGCGGGATAAAGTACTTCCGTAAGGTTCTTTGCTATGTTCTCTTCCTCTACCGCTTTCTGGTAGTTGCCCTCGTTAAAGCTCTTGAGGTCGAATTTGTTTTTAGCCTCGGCATCCCAAAGACGCAGAGTGTTTACGGTGTTGTTATTGTAGCCGATAACGGGATAATCGTAAGGTATAGCGATAATATCCTGTGTGTTTTCCTGTATAAATTTGTACTGGCCGTCATCCTGCTTTACGGCGCGTACAGTACCGCAGAAATTGACTTCTACAGCGTATTCGGGGCGCTTAACTCCCCACATATCGCCGTCCTGAAGCCAGTTGTCGGGGCGTTCCACCTGGTAGCCGTTTTCTATCTTCTGCTCGAAAATACCGTAGTGGTAGCGGATACCGCAGCCGTAAGCGGGCAGTTCAAGCGTTGAAAGACTGTCCAGGAAACAGGCAGCAAGTCGGCCGAGACCACCGTTGCCAAGGCCCGGATCGCGTTCAACCTCCTCCAATACGTTGTAATCGATACCAAGCTCGGTAAGAACTTCCTTCACCTCACCAAGCATAGTCATATTCAAAATTGCATTACCCAAAAATCTGCCCATCAAAAATTCCATAGAAAGATAGTTGACGATCTTGCAGCCCACTTTGTCGTAGGTTTCGTGTGTTTTTAACCACTTGTCTGTAACGTAATCACGCATAGTGAATACAAGAGCCTCGTAAAGCTGCTCTTTGGTAGCAGTTTCAATGGTTTTTCTCGATAAAGTTTTTACATTGGCAATAAGCTGCGCCTTAAAGGTCGCCTTGTCAATTTTCATACTTTCATCCTCCTTTTATAAAAAATATATATTCAAAAGCAAAAAAAGAGGGGTTCTTTTTTTGCTTACAAGAACATTTTTTATTGCCGCGAATTACAAATACCTTAGTAAAAAATATATATTCAAAAGCAAAAAAAGTGGGGTTCTTTTTTTGCTTACAAGAACATTTTCGCCATACTCCCAAAAGGATAGGCTTTTCAGCTGCGCTTGCGGCGATAAAGCCGGTAAGCGAGGCGGCCACGGCGGCAGCCTGCCCTGAAAGGGAAGGGGGACCGTCGCAGACGGTGG
>CAMNCZ010000306.1 GCA_946534775.1 uncultured Eubacteriaceae bacterium | reverse complement strand
CCACTCAAGCAGAACTTACGGATAGTGACGAGCCGCGCTATGAACACATAAATTTGTTTTACGGGATGTTACGCTGCATAAAAGGCATTTTTGCATACAACGGCACCGATGTGCTGCCCAAGCCGATATACGGCATTGACAACCAAAAACTATATATCGGCCGCCTGACCGAACCCGCGGAAGAGATATGTTTACACGAACCGCACACAATGCGTATAACCGATTGTTCCGAGCCATTTTCATTGACCTGTACTTTCGGAAAAAGTTTTAAAGATATTTATAAAGATACATATTGTTTGAACGATTTTTTTCAACGATTCCAAACAGATTTACTCAACGCGATAAACGGTCCCGATGAACTGATAATTGACGATTACACCCTCAAACGCGCGAGCAACAACTCTTATAAAAGAGAGAAAGAACTTCCCGACGGCGGACAGATAGTTTTTTACTATTCGGCACCGAAATTTAAAATACCGTTTGATGAAGATTCACCATCGGCTTCGGAAACCGACAAAGATAATTATCCCGAGTTTTTGCCCGTACTCACGTCCGAGCCCAAACTTAACGGCATCGGATATATAAACGACGGACGCGAAATAAATTTTATCAATATGACCGACAACGACCTTACAACGGCCGCACTGACAACGGGAAAGACCTGTCCGTGGCTGTATAGTCTGCACGAACTTTCCGCACTGTCAGCGGAGATAGCGGCATTTATGCGTTCACCCCTACCCGCCACCGAAAAAAACGCCATTTCCCTTGCAAACGCAATAGTAAAGGCCGATATCGATCTGGTCGAGATAAAGCTTGAAAAGCATTTTTCTCACCTTACTCTCTGCACGGAAGTAAAAAAGAAGCTGAAAGAACTTCTGATAAAATACGAAAACAGCGACAAAATACCAAATATAGTGCTTCTCGGCGACCCGGGCACAGGCAAGACCACCATTGTAAAGGCGCTTGCAAAAATGTACGGCAAAGACGGCGTTGAAATGCTGTCACCATCAAGCCTTAAAGCCAAATATGTCGGTCACACAAAAAACGTTGTCGGAAACCTGATTTATAAAGCATATCAAAACAACAAAGTACTTTTTATCGACGAGGCTTACGATCTGCAAGCCGATCATTTCGGCCGTGAAGCCGCAGATATTCTGCTGCCTTTGTTGTCCGGCGACCGAAACAACGTAGAAGTTGACGCCGACCCAAATGCCGCTCAGCCCGAAAAAACAAAAGCCGAAACTTTAAACAAAATACCGCCTATATGGTTTGGCGGCTATGCTGCCGAAACACGAAAAATGCTTTCCGTCAACCGCGGCCTTTATCGCCGTGTCGAAATAATAGAACTGCCGTCGCCGTCGCCCGACGACCTGTACCGCGCCCTGCTTGAACTGGCGCAAAATCACGGTCCAAACGTGGTATCGGTATATAAAAAACACGAAAGAGAGATAAAGGACTATTTCGCCTTTGGGATAAGAAAGGAATACCGCGACTTTTTCGCAAACTATGCGGGTATGGAAAAACTAAACAGCGAATTTACATCTCTTTTCGACTGCCGCGCCGATACATTCGACCCCAAAAAGGCCGCGGCGGCACTACGCCAAATAACAGAAAGCCAAAAACGCGAGATAAAAAGGCAGTACAGGGCAGTCCTGCAAAACATAAAAAAAGATGTGTTTGAAGTGCAAAACGATATTTCGACAACACTTTCGGACATTATCGGCTGCAAGGATGCCAAAGAATATCTTTGCACGGTTGCGGATATGCTTGCAAAGCCCCAAAAATATATCAAAAAGGGCGTAAATATGCCCAAAGGCCTGTTATTGTCGGGCTGTCCCGGCACGGGCAAAACTTATATGGCAAAAGCCCTTGCGGGCGAACTGCGTAAAAAAACGGAGAGAGACCGAAATATCAAAGTCGCTTTTATCGGCGTGCCCGCAAGCGAACTTATGCGCCGCACCCCGACCGATGATGAAAGGCCCCGTCAGGTAAGCAATATAGAACTGCTTTTTGCCGAAGCCGCCGAATATGACAAATGTGTTATTTTTATAGACGAGTTGGATGCGATAGGCAAAAACCGCATTTTTAACGCGGGCAACGCGGAATATCTTAACGAACTGCTTGCAAAGACAGACGGCTTTGCGGCGCGCGGAAACATCTTCATTATCGGTGCCACAAACACGCCCGAGCAGCTTGACCCCGCATTAACGCGTGCAGGGCGCTTTGACAGCCATATATATGTCGATCTTCCCGACAGAAATACCCGTTGTGCGCTTGCAGCTTATTATCTTAAAAGGCTGTCGTATTTTAAAAACGCAAAAAAGCGCAATGCGTGTGCCAACGATATAGCAAACTTCACCGCGGGCTGCGCACCTGCCGATATATCCTCGCTTATCAACGAGACGGCTCTGCTCATACTCAGGGATAAAAACTTTTTCGACACCGATTTTTCCGCCGCCTTCAAGGAATGTCTTGACCGCAAACGCCTTGGCTGCATAAACGAAAGCATTGCTGCGCTTAAAACAGACAAATTCAGCCTTGATGCAAAAAACGACACCGCCCTTTTTGCCATACACGAAACGGGGCACGCGCTTTTGCAAATAATATTGAATGTAGGGCTGTTTGAGAAAATCACCGTAATACCGCGCGGTCAAAGCGCAGGTTATGTGGAATACAAACCCTCGCCGCAAATAAACACAAAGAAAGGAATTTTAGACAATATATGTGTCTTTATGGGCGGCCGCATCGCGGAAGAACTGTTTTATGGCGAACAATACAGCACGGGCGCGGTGCAGGATATATCTGCGGCGACCGCTCTTGCCAAAGATGCCGTGACCTGTTTCGGAATGTCCGAAAATATAGGTTTTGTGGCGCTTT
>CAMNCZ010000305.1 GCA_946534775.1 uncultured Eubacteriaceae bacterium | reverse complement strand
TTTCCATTTACTTCGGTTTACAGTTCCCGCAGGGCTTAAAACCGTTGTTTTTCAGTTCCTCCGCATCACCGTTAAAACCGCGTTTGTTTTTATCCGCTATGTCCCCGACCGATTTGCAGTTTGGCAAATGATATTTTAATGTATGGATGTTTAAAATATATTCAAAACTTTCCTCGGGCGTATCGGGTGTTATTTTTTCGCAGTTTATCAGTTCTTCAATATTTATGCCGCTGCTGTTTTCGGTATTATTATAATTATTGTTTTCGGTAGTCTGTTCCGATGAAGTCTCAAACACCGTTATATCTGTTGTTGTTTCTGTTGATGTTTCTTTTGTAGTTTCTTCCGTTGTTTCCGTAGTGAATATATTTGACTCATCCGCATAGTTATCACCGTTTTTATAATCTATTTTAACACCGGGCTGCACGTTATATGCAAATATATCAAAATTTATCCCGCTGCCGTTATCCTCTACGGAATATGCCTCCATAACAACGCCCTTTGCTATAGGATCGTCGGTTTCGTAAACGGGTGTTACCCTGTACATAACGTGGTTGTCGGTTCTTTTGATATAATCGCATACTTCGTTTTCATACGGCAGCATACCTTCGGTATTCATATATCTTGTGCCCGTGATAAGATTGAGTGCGTTGTCGTTTTCTCCCGCAAGCATAAACGCAATCAAATGACAGCGGTTAAAAAGATATTGCCCATCTATAAAATCATATTTTGATATACGCCAGCCGCTTGGTTTTATGCTGCCGATACTGCCGCGTTTTTCCGTTGGCATAAGTTCCCTGCTTAAACAGGCCTCTGCCGCCGTACATCTGCCCAATTCGTCAAGCTGTCCGTAATTTTCATAAGCATTATCGGATATATTTTCAAAAAGCGGCGTGTTATAGTATATTTCGATACACGGTTTTCCCGAATATTCGGGTATATCATCAAGTGTGATATAGTTTTTATCAAAATTATTGTCACCGATAAAAACCAATTTTGAACTGCTTTCGTAATCGACCCTGCAATCAAACGCTTCGGCTATAAAGCGCAGCGGTATCATCGTTCTGCCGTCTTTTATCTGCGGCGGCACATCAAGCGTTATCTCTCTTTCATTTATAAAAGCCGTATCGTTATCTATGGTCAGTTCAACTTTTTCGTCGTCCTTTAATACCGTAACAAGACGGTTTTCATCATCATACTCCACTTCCGCGCCGAGGTTTTCACTTATAAACCGCAGCGGAACAAGGGTCCTGCCGTTTTCGACGTAAGGTGCGGGTTCAACACCCATCCTCTCGCCGTTTATAACTATATCACCCGCATATACATCCTTCGGCGCTTTTTCGGCAAACAAGCCGTAGGCCATACAGCCCGCCATAATAAGACAGACTGTTTTAATTTTGGTTGTCAATTTTCCCATATACTGTTTCATCTCCGCAATATTCACCTATTTTCACGTTTAAAATTCGGTTCCTCAGCTCTTTTTCGGTCTTTACAAGCACCTTTATATAGTTTGTGGTATGTCCCTCAAAATATCCCGCCTTATTGCGTATTTCAAACAAAACGGGCATTACCTTGCCTTTTAAGGTGTTTATAAATTCTCTATTGAGTTCGTCGCTTACCGCAATAAGCCTTGCGGCACGGTCGTTTTTCACATCGGGCGGCACCTGTTCCTTCATCTTAGCCGCAGGTGTCCCTGTTTTGGGCGAATAAGGAAAAACGTGTATCTTGGATAATTTCACACGCTTTGCAAAATTTATGCTTTCAACAAAATCTTCTTCGGTCTCACCGGGAAAACCTACGATAATATCCGTTGTTATCGCAACATCGGGATAAGCCGCGCGCAGTCTTTCCACCGCCTGCGCATATTCATCTGAAGAATATCTGCGGTTCATCGCCTTTAGCGTTTTGTCGCAGCCGCTTTGCAGCGAAAGCGGGAAGTGATCGCAAATTTTGGGCATACTCTTCATTTCTGCCACAAATTCTTCCGTTACGGCGGTAGGTTCCATAGAACTGAATCGGATCCTCTCTATCCCCTCTATCTTGTTTACCTGCTTGACGATATCGATCAGATTTGTACATTTAAGGTCCATGCCGTAGCTTGCAACGTGTATACCCGTTAAAACTATTTCTTTAAAGCCGTTTTTGGCAAGCCTTTCAACCTCTTCAATAACCTGTTCGGGGCGCCTGCTCCTTACGGGGCCGCGCGCATAAGGGATAATACAGTAACTGCAATAACGGTTGCAGCCCTCCTGTATCTTTACATAAGCACGGGTACGATCTTTTAGCTTGCTTATCATCAACGGTTCAAACTCGGTCTCGTGTCTGATATCGGTAACGGCATTCAACACCTTCGTTTCATCGTCATAGTCCTCTATTATATCAACTATACGCGAACGATGTTTTGTGCCGACAACTATATTTATGCCCTCTATTTCAGATACCGTATCGGGTGCGACCTGCGCATAACAACCTGTTGCCGCTACAATGGCGCTTGGATTTTGGCGCTTGGCGCGCCTTATCATCTGCCGTGATTTTTTATCGCCGAAATTTGTTACGGTACAGGTATTTATAATATATATATCCGCCTTTTCCTCAAAGTCCACTATATCATAGCCGCGCTGCGCAAAAAGTTCCTGCATAGCCTCGGTATCATATAAATTGACCTTGCAGCCAAGGGTCAAAAATGCAACTTTTTTCACAATGCTACCTCGTTATCATTTATAGGTCACCTCTAAAAATTATCGTTATGCCAAATTTTTAGAGACATCCTTTATATTGTATTTTAATTATACCACAGATCCCGTCACTAATCAAGGCTTGACAACACACGGAAAATTCTCTATAATTAGTGTCAATGATATTCGTATTCCGCAGAAATAAATTTCTGCTGCAC
>CAMNCZ010000304.1 GCA_946534775.1 uncultured Eubacteriaceae bacterium | reverse complement strand
TCCCGTTGCTTCCGATATTTCATTAAGCATTATCCTGTCGCTCTGCGCTATCGTGCTTAATATTTTTTCTCTGTTTACAACTTTCAGATCCTTTGGCATTGCCGCAGTTTCCGCAGGAATATTACGCATTTGCGCACCCCCTTACAAGATAATCTTTTTAAATATTTCGTCAATTTTATCCCAATTTTTGTTTCTGTCATCCTGCATATTTTCAAGCAGGTTTTTATAATAAGCCAACTCGCCTGCTATAAAATCGTTTATGACATCCACACGCTCACCCTTATCACTTTCGCTCATTTCAACCTTTTTGGCAACAAGCGCCTCGATATCGGATAAAAGTTCCTTTGGCAAAACGGTGTTTTTAAGTTCGTCAAACAACACGGGCGGCGCCGTTTTGTATTTTTCTATCCACTTGCAGCAAAGCAGCGGCCTCAGCACATAAAAATACTTTTTGTATTTAACAAATTCTTCTGTCAGATATTGATTATAATTGCTTGTCGCCGTACCGTAATAATGATACATACAGCTTTTTACCGAAAAATAATCATTTGAAACAGCCCTGACTTTTTCCCATATATCACTTGTGCGGTACACAACAGGCGAATTTGACCATTCAAAGACCGTTGCATTGGATCTGTGAAAAAGCAAAAGTGCCTTTGATATATCCCAGCCGTTTATATCAAGCGTTTCGTTGAGTTCCCAGTCGATATAGTCCTTTTTGGGTCTTAACGAAAGATAAAAATCCATATCCCTTGCATATATAAAACGCACGTCATAATCGCTGTCGGGCGAGGCAAAGCCCCATGAACGGCTGCCCGATTCCACACAATGAAGTATCTTTACGTTTTCCTTTTTCTCTATCTCGTCAAGTTTCTGCTGTATTGTTTT
Organism: uncultured Eubacteriaceae bacterium; assembly: GCA_946534775.1. Classification (GTDB taxonomy): domain Bacteria; phylum Bacillota; class Clostridia; order Lachnospirales; family CAG-274; genus RGIG4310. The sequence continues at coordinate 2,014 of CAMNCZ010000304.1, read as the reverse complement.
ATTAATATTTGGATCAATAGCCATATTCTATCACCTTTTTATTTACCGACATAACATACTCTTCTACCCGCTTAAAATCGGGTTCATCGGGAAGAAAAGTGTTCTTTGCCGCATAATCGAGTTTTTTCTCATAGCTTGATATAAGGGCGTAAAACTCGTCTTTGTATGTGCCGTCGGCTTTTTGATAATCACCGCGTCTTATGCTTAAAAGCAGGTCGTGTTCCTTTTCGCGGTAAGTGTTTATCTCGCCCTTTTCAAGTATATCTATCGCCATCATAAACAACCGCACAAGGTGCATTGCGTGTTTGTTGAGATGGTTGTCGTCTTTCTTTTTGTTTCTTCTGCCAAGCTTATTGTAATCTTTCACAATATTGCTCATTTCGTTGCATATACCCGCATAGTCGCGCAGTGGATAATGCGAAAGTTCCATATCCATATATATCTCGGTCTCCAGTTCGGGCCTTTGCGACTTATCAATATAAAGTTTCAGCGCACCGTCACTGTACTTGTTATAATGGCTCAGTATATCGTGCATAGCGTTTTTTATGGAGTTGTAAAGATGCTTTTCCTTCTCCTCCTGCGGATATTTATCCCTTTCAAGCGCATTTTGCAGCCTGCGCAGCTGAGCATCGGCATAACCGCCGAAAGAACCTATCGCCCTTTTTGACAGAAACATACCCGCATTGCCTATAAACTCTCGCCCGATATCATTAAGATAAAGATAATTTTCGGGGCGCATACCCAGAAGTTCTATCGTATTTGGATTGCAGCTTAAAAGCAGCGTTATTATCTTGTTGAAAGTATAGACCGTAGTATCGGTATTTTCATCCACATACTGCTCGTACTTTGTAAGCCCAAGCAATTCACAGCTGCGGTTAAGTGCAACGCCTCTTATATCTATATCGCTGTTTTCATTGTATGTGCCGTAGGCAAAACTGCCCGCAAGCCCAAGCATTATAACACGTTCGCCAAGATGTTCATTTGTCTTTAAAAATTCATATTCCTTATTTTCAAGTAAGGCAGATGTATACATTTTATTGATTCCTTATCTTTTCGTCAAGTTCGTTAAGATATACCCAACGTTCCGTCTTATGTTCAAGTTCCGCTTCCGCCTCTTCTTTTTTGGCAGTAAGTTCCTGTAATTTTGAATAGTTTGCGGCAGAGTTTTCCATCTCTTTTTCTATATCTGCTATCTTATCTTCCAATGCCGCTATATCGTCATCTATCGTTTCAAACTCTTTCTGCTCGATATATGTCATTTTCAGTTTGCGCTGACCCTTGTCCCACGTCTTTTGAACTTTTTGCTTTGATTGGACCTCTTTTTCGATATCTTTTATTTTGTCGTAATAATCGGTATAATTGCCCTCATACTGCTTTATGCCGCCATTTTCAAAAGCAAATATCCTTTCGGCGCACTTGTCCAAAAAATATCTGTCGTGCGAAACGATGATCACCGCCCCGCCGAAGCCCTTTATATAATCTTCAAGCACATTAAGCGTTGCTATGTCAAGGTCATTTGTCGGTTCATCGAGAAAAAGGATATTCGGCGCACCCATAAGCACTTTTAAAAGATAAAGTCTGCGTTTTTCGCCGCCCGATAATTTCGATATCGGGGAATACTGCATTTCTCCGTCAAACAAAAACCTCTCCATCAGCTGCGATGCCGAAATTTTATCTTTGCCGTTTTGCACATATTCCGCCACATCGCGGATATAATCTATCGTTCTTTCGTTTTCGTGCAGATATACATCATTGTTTTCCTGCGCAAATATGCCTATTTTTACGGTTTCACCCGTTTCGACACTGCCGCTGTCGGGCTGTATTTTTCCGCAGAGTATATTTACAAGCGTAGTCTTGCCGCAGCCGTTGTCACCGACGATGCCAAGCCTGTCCGTCTTATTAATAATATACGAAAAATCGCGTATTATGTCAACCCCATTATAGGTTTTTGAAACATTTTCCGCAATTATCGTTTTACCGCCAAGCCTTGTTGAACCTCCCTTAAAATCTATTT
>CAMNCZ010000303.1 GCA_946534775.1 uncultured Eubacteriaceae bacterium | reverse complement strand
CCGCTAAAGCTAAATTTTATTTTTCCTTTTTGAATTAATCAGTGTTTCCCTTATATTTTAATTAAGTATTACCTTTTTAACGGTGAAATATAATTTGTTTTTTTTGAAAATTTTTAACCCCAGCAAAGTCTGCAAATAATGAGGCTTGCCGCCGTGCCCGCTATATTTGCGGCAAGGGCGCCCGCAAGCGTATACCGCGTTTTTGTCGCCTTTATGCTCATAAAATAAATGCTTATGGTATAAAAAACGGTTTCCGTGCAGCACATCATAACGCTGACAAAGCGGCCGATAAAGCTGTCGGGCGAATACTGCTTGAAAATATCCAGCAAAAGCCCCGTTGCGGCACTTGAGGACACAAGCCGCATAAAGGTAAGCGGCACGGCCTCCGCGGGAAAGCCGATTAGCGCGCACGCGGGGCGAACTGCGGCACATACAAGGTCAAGCAGGCCGCTTTTTTGCATAACCCCCACCGCCGTCATCAGCCCTATCAGGGTGGGCATAATTTCAAGCACGGTTTTAAATCCCTTTTGTGCGCCCTCGACAAAACAATCGTATATTTTTATTTTTTTGCTGATGCCGTAAAAAAGTATGTACGCCACAACAAGCGGCATTATCATATCGGACAAAAAATTTATCAGTTTCATTTTTTCCTCCCGAACAAAGCGCGCCTAAGGAAAATAAACACCACCGAAGCCGCCGTGGAGACCGCCGTTGCGATAAGCCCCGCGCCGATTATCTCCGACGGGTTCGCCGAGTTGTATCGGCTTCTGTAGGCTATGATATTTATTGATATTATTTGCAGCGACGACATATTGAATATCATAAAATCGCACATCATATCACTTGCCGCTTCCTTAAAGCCGTTTAGCCTGTCAAGCGCCTGCATTGCGAAAATGCCCGCAGGCGTAGATGCCCACCCAAGCCCCAGTATATTCGCCGCGATATTGCTGCCGATATATTCAAAAGCCTTGTCGTTTTCGGGAATATCGGGAAAAAGCCGCTTTAAAACGGGCAGCATACCCCGTGTCATTTTTTCGGTCAGGCCGCTTTTATCGGCAATATTCATAAACCCCGTCCACATCGACAGCACCCCAAGCATAGTTATGCAAACCTGCACCGCCTCCTGCGCCTGTTCCGCCATACCCGCCGTTACCGCGTGCATCTTACCCGTAAATGCCGCCGTCAGTATGCCGATAAGTATAAACCCCGCCCAGATGAAATTAAGCATAAAAACACCCCGTTTGCCTTTGTACAGCTTATTCACGGTGTATCGAAGATATTACTTATTTTTGAATTACGGCATTTTTGTCTTTTTTTGTAAAAAAGATTGACAGACGGTGGTGTTTCCATATAAAATATAGATAAGAGCCGTCTATTTATGACAAACCGCGAGGAGGTAGAAAAATGTTTGCAGACGAAAATGTAATTAAGATAAAACACGAAGTGTTGTACCGCGTGGCAAAGCTTGCTTTTGAAGGCGAGTTGGAGGAAAAACGCGATTTTTTGCCGCACGATATCATACCCGGGCCGCAGCCGCAGTTCAGGTGTTGTATTTATAAGGAAAGGGAGATAATACGCCAGAGGATAAGGCTGGTGGAGGGCAAGGCGCCCGGTGTCGAGGACGACGGAAATATAATACAGGTAATAAGTTCCGCCTGCGAGGACTGCCCGATATCCAGTTATGTGGTTACGGATAACTGCCAGAACTGTCTGGGCAAGGCCTGCATAAATGCCTGTCGTTTCGGGGCTATCTCAAAGGGCGAGACACGTTCCAAGATAGACCCCGCAAAGTGCAAGGAGTGCGGTATGTGCGCCAAGGCCTGTCCCTACAATGCCATTGCCTACCTTAAACGCCCGTGTAAATCGGCCTGTCCCGTTGATGCCATAACCTACAACGAGCACGGCATTTCCGTTATAGACGAGAAAAAGTGTATTCGCTGCGGTCTTTGCATACACCGCTGTCCGTTTGGCGCTATCGGTTCAAAAACCTTTATTATAGACGTTATAAATGCGCTTAAATCGGACAGACCCGTTTACGCGATGCTTGCGCCTGCGACCGAAGGACAGTTCGGAGAAAATATCACAATGGAAAGCTGGCGAAATGCGGCCAAAAAAATAGGCTTTGACGATTTGATAGAAGTTGGCCTGGGCGGCGATATGACCACCGCAAGCGAGGGCGACGAGTGGGCGGAGGCATATAAAGAGGGCAAGAAAAAGACAACTTCCTGCTGCCCTGCCTTTGTGAATATGGTAAACAAGCACTTCCCCGAGCTGAAAGAAAACGTTTCCACCACGGTATCGCCTATGTGCGGGGTTTCTCGTATGTTAAAAGCGAAATACCCCGATGCGTACACCGTATTTATCGGCCCCTGCATCTCCAAAAAATCGGAGTGCGCAGAGCATAATATAGAGGGCAACGCAGACGCGGTACTTACCTACAGCGAGATAAGGGCGATGATGCGCGCGAAAAATATCGAACTGGAACCTGCCGAAAACAGTTATCAGGAATCCAGCGTTTACGGCAAGCGTTTTGGCAATTCGGGCGGCGTTACCGCATCGGTATTGCAGTATCTTAAAGAAACAAACCAGGAGATAGAGGCCACCGTATTAAGGGCAAACGGCGCTGCGGAGTGCAAAAAAGGCCTTGCGCTGCTTCGCGCAGGCAAACTGCCCGAGGATTTTATGGAAGGTATGGTGTGCGAGGGAGGCTGCGTAGGCGGCCCCAGCAGCTACGAGGAACAGCTTAAAGCCAGAAAGGCAAGGGATAAACTTATCGACCGTGCCGATGCAAGGCTTATCACCGAAAACCTTAAAAATTACGATATGGACTCATTCTCGATGCACCGATAAATTATAATTTACGCTACGAAATACGACGGACTTCTGACGAAGTCCTATAACCTCTC
>CAMNCZ010000302.1 GCA_946534775.1 uncultured Eubacteriaceae bacterium | reverse complement strand
TATGTTATAATTTTTGTAACTTAAATATTACATAAAGACATACAGTAGACGGTGTTTAAAAAGCGTAATATGATTGCTTTTCATTTCTTTTAGCTGAAAGGATTGTGCAGTCCGAGTGCCTGACCACTGTCCCTACTTACTTATTTTTGACATTCACAACAAATAAGTGTGGAAAATATATGCATAATATGTTATAATAAAATAAAAACGGAAAGAGGTGCTTGCTATGATAAAAGGTGTAGGAACAGATATTATTGAGATAGACCGCATTAAAAACGCAAAAGAAAGTTTTTACAAAAGCGTTTTTACAAGCCGCGAACTTGAAAAATTCCACGGTTTTCGCTATAACAGCCTGGCAGGCATATTTGCGGCAAAAGAAGCTGTAGCAAAGGCGCTCGGCACGGGGTTTTACGGCTTTTCGCCAAAAGATATAGAAATTGCGCAGGATGAACTGGGCAAACCTATATGTTTGCTGCACGGTCACGCGCAGGAACTTTTTGAGGAATTAGGCGGCGAAGATATCTATATTTCGATCTCACACAACAAAAGTGATGCGATAGCTTATGCCGTAATAGAATAACGGAGGATCATTTATGAAACTGTTGACCAATAAACAGATGCACGATATTGAATACGACGCTATAGAAAAAAAAGGCGTTCCTTCTATTTTGCTTATGGAACACGCCGCAATGTCGGTCGTAAATGAGTGCTTGAAGGATAAGCCGAAAAATGTACTTATTTTTGCAGGTAAGGGAAATAACGGCGGAGACGGCCTTGCCGTTGCAAGACAGCTTTTGTGCCAAAGCGAAATAAACACTGCCGTTGTATTTATCGGCAGCCCCGATGAGGCCACAAAGGACTGTAAGACAAACCTTGATGCACTGCGCGCTTATGATGCAAATATTATTTATATCGAAAATAAAAGCGACATTGACGGACTTGAAAGAATAATTTATGCAACAGATATTGTTATTGATGCAATTGTCGGTACGGGCCTTCACACCAAACTGCGTGAACTGACCGAAATGATAGTTACATTAATAAACGAAAAGGCAAATTACATAATATCCGTTGACTGTCCTTCGGGTGTAAACACAAATACGGGTGAAGATTACGGCAAAGCGATATATGCCGATAAAACTGTCACTTTCCACCTGCCTAAAATCGGCCTTATGCTCTACCCTGCCTGCGAACACGTCGGAGAACTTGTGATAGGTTCAATTTCATTGCCTGTTGACAACAGTTATGAAATAGGCAGTTACAATACACTTACCGATAAAGAGGCCGCTCAGCTTTTGCCAAAGAGAGTACGCCGCAGCAACAAAGGCACTTACGGCAAGGCAATGCTTATAACGGGATGCGATTTAATGGCAGGTGCCGCACTTATCGCTTGTACTGCCGCATATCGTATTGGTGCGGGGCTTGTAAGGGCCTGTGTAAACCCTTATGTTGCAACCGTGATACACAACGGTCTGCCCGAGGCTGTCACCACTATCCTGCCCGACAAGGACGGAAAGCTTTACGGCGGCAGTTTTAAACCTATCGCAGATGAAATAAACAAATCAAGCGTTATTGCCGCAGGCTGCGGACTTGGCAATACCAAAGAAATATTTGATTTGGTATCAAAAATAATCGAAAACGCGGAAGTACCGCTTGTGCTTGATGCAGATGCTCTTAATGTGCTTGAGGGCAAAGCCGATATACTTAAAAACCTTAAAGCGCCGTGCATAATTACGCCGCATCTTAAAGAAATGGCAAGACTTACGGGACTTGATACCGATTATATATCGGAAGAACTTATCGCAGTTGCAGGCAGTTTTTCAAAAGAATATAACGTAATAACCGTTTTAAAAGATGCACGCACCATTATTGCTCTCCCGACGGGAGATATTTATATCAACACAACGGGCACACCCGCAATGAGTAAAGGCGGCAGCGGCGATTGCCTTACAGGTGCTGTAGCGGGTCTTATCGCGCAGGGTGCAAGCCCCGAAAATGCTGCTGTTCTCGGCTGCTACATCTGCGGCAAAGCAGGTGAACTTGCCGCGGAAGAAATGTCACAATACGGCGTTCTCGCAAGCGATACAGCCAATTATATACCAATGGCAATTAAAAAAATTTCCTTTTAACAGCATCGTCTGCCTATAAAATTTTATCAACATCCGCATCGCCGTAAACAGCGGCAGATGCGGATAAAAGTAATTTCAGTGTTTTTCATATTCAATCTTCTTTTTAATCGGCAGGTTTCCATGCACCTAAATTCTTTTCCTGATCTTCAAGCGACATATTAAAGAAACGCTTTCCATTGTCAAGTTTGCGTATCTCGTTCATTTCATCGGCGGTAAGACTGAAATCGAAAATATCAAAATTATCTTTCAGATGCTGTGGGTTTGTGGTTTTGGGGAAAATAATATTGCCCTGCTGGATATGCCAGCGAAGTATTATCTGCACGTTTGTCTTGCCGTACTTTTCCGCAAGTTTTGTAAACACGTCTTCATTGATAAGGCCTTTGTCGCCGTGACCTATCGGATACCAGCTTTCTATCACCGTGCCGTAAGGCGCAAGACGCTTTTTAAGTTCATCCTGCGGATAATAAGGGTGACACTCCACCTGTAAAACAGATGGCTTTATATTTGCCGCTTCGCACAATTCCTCAAGCCTTTCGGACTCAAAATTGCTTATGCCGATAGATTTTACTTTTCCTGCCTTGACAGCCTTTTCCATATCTTTCCAGGCGCCGAGATAATCGCCGAACTGCTGATGCAAAAGCAAAAGGTCGATATATTTTGTATCAAGTCTGTCAAGCATTTTATCAATGGCAGCGGCAGTCTTGCCCTCGCCGTATTCGCTGGGCCATAACTTTGTTGTTATCCAGATCTCCTCACGGGGTATGCCCGATTTTTTGAC
>CAMNCZ010000301.1 GCA_946534775.1 uncultured Eubacteriaceae bacterium | reverse complement strand
CGCAGTCGGCGCAAGTAAACGCCCAAAGTCCAAAGACTTTTGTCGTTTACTATAGAATATTGATCATTTTAGTATGGTTTTATAATTTTTATCAATCATATCTGTGATCAATAAAATGATGTTGACATAACCACGAAAAAATTATATAATAAAATCGGAAGAAAACGTGAAATACAAAATATGAATTAATATAGAATAATTCAGTAAACCAGAAGGGAGAAGGATTTATGGAATGGAATAAAAGCCTTGAAACAGGGGTTGAGGATTTTGACAAGATGTATCCTGTTATGCTGGAGAATGTAAACGGGCTGCTGCGTATGCTTGCTGCAAGCCGCACGGTCACCGACTACCGCAAGCATCTTGATGCAATAAAAATGGAATTTATCAATTTGTTCTCATATCAGGAGGCAAAGATGCTTCAGCAGAAGTACCCGCAGTACTATCAGCACAAACATCATCACGAGCAGTTTATAGAAAAGCTTAACGATATCTCCAGCCAGTTCAGTTCGGATTATTTTGGCAGCACAACTGCCGCCCAAGTGGAAAATGTTATAAAAAACTGGCTTATGCAGCATATATTTATGTATGATAAGATATGGGGCCAGTTTACAAACGGTACACTGGGACAAACCAAAAAAAGATAAAAAAATAACGCGGCCGTTTCTGCTCAAGCCGCGTTTTTTGTTTTAAAGTTCGGCAAAGTTTTTAAGTATCTGCAAGCCCGTATCACCGCTTTTTTCGGGGTGGAACTGGAGTGCGAAGATATTGTCTTTCTGAACCGCCACCTGTATTTCCTTGCCGTAAAAAGTTGTGGCGGAAACGACGGGTGCTTCTGTTTCAAGATAATACGAATGTACAAAATATACATAAGGTTTTTCGTCAAGCCCGTCAAACAGCGGCGAACGCATCTTTACATCAAGATCGTTCCAGCCTATATGCGGCTTTTTTACATTATCGGGCAAAAGCACGACCTTGCCGGGAATAAGCCCGAGACCGTCGTATTCGCCGTATTCGTAGCTTTTGTCAAAGACAAGCTGCATACCCAGACATATCCCCAAAAACGGCTTTTTTGCCTCAACAGCCTTGTAAATAACTTTGTCAAAGCCCTTTTCGCGTATGGTGGCTATCGCGTCCGCAAAAGCGCCAACCCCGGGCAAAACAAGCTTATCTGCGCGCTCCATAACGGCGATATCATCCGTTACAACGGCCTCAAAGCCAAGGTATTCAAAGGCTTTCTGCACCGAACGCAGATTGCCCATTCCGTAATCTATAATCGCTATCATTTTAATTTCCTCTTTTAATTATTCAAGCATATTTATTCAAGCATACCTTTTGTAGACATTACGCCGTCGATACGCTCGTCTATCTGCGTTGCCATATCCACCGCACGGCCGAAAGCCTTAAACATAGCCTCGGCTATATGGTGATTGTTTTTGCCCGCAAGTACCTTGATATGCAGGTTAAGACCGCAGTTATCGCTTACTGCGCGGAAAAATTCCTCGACCATTTCGGTATTGAAGCTGCCTAAAGTAGGTACACTGAATTCGCCGTCAAAAACAAGCAGAGATCTGCCCGAAAAATCCACGGCGCAAAGCACAAGCGCCTCGTCCATAGGCACAATGGCGTGACCGTAGCGTTTTATGCCTATTTTGCTGCCCAAAGCCTCGGCAAAGCACTTGCCAAGCACTATGCCCACATCCTCAACGGTATGGTGACAGTCCACATCAAGGTCGCCGTCCGCGTTTACGGTAAGGTCCATAAACCCGTGCTTTGAAATGTGCGTAAGCATGTGGTCAAAAAAGCCTATCCCCGTAAAAATATCGTTGTAGCCCGTGCCGTCGATATTCAGCTTCATCCTTATTTGTGTTTCAAAGGTATTTCTTTCAATTTCAGCGCTTCTCATAAACAATTCCCCTTTTATAACCTGACACGCACCGAGTTTGCGTGCGCCGTAAGACCTTCTGCGTTTGCAAATTTAATAACATCTTCACCGAGATTTGCAAGCGCGCTCTGCGAAAACGAGATTATGCTTGATTTTTTGATATAATCGTCAATTGACAGCGGCGAGAAGAAACGCGCCGTGCCGCCTGTCGGCAGAACGTGGTTCGGGCCTGCCATATAATCGCCCAAAGGCTCGGGAGTGTAGTGACCCAGGAATATAGCGCCCGCATTTTTTATTTTGGGCAGCATATTGAAAGGTTCGGCCGTGCAGACTTCCATGTGCTCGGGGGCAATGGTGTTGCACAGTTCGCAGGCAATATCCATATTTTCCGCAACGATTATCGCGCCGTAGTTGTCGATTGATTTTTCTATTATTTCTTTTCTTTCAAGCACTGCGGTCTGCTTTGTAACTTCCTCCTGTACTTTTTTTGCAAGCTCGGGGCTTGTAGTTACAAGTACGGCAGATGCAAGTTCGTCGTGCTCCGCCTGGGAAAGCAGGTCTGCCGCAACATAGACGGGGTTTGCGGAATCGTCCGCAAGTATAAGTATTTCGCTTGGGCCCGCAACGGAGTCTATATTGACATAGCCGTAAACGCTGCGTTTTGCAAGTGCTACAAAAATATTTCCGGGGCCTACTATCTTATCGACCCTTTTTATGCTTTCCGTGCCGTAAGCAAGTGCCGCTATCGCCTGCGCGCCGCCCGCCTTGTAAATGGTATCGACACCCGCAATATCGGCGGCAACAACGGTAGTGGGGGTAACTTTGCCCTCGGAGTTTGGGGGCGTTGTCATAACTATCTCGTTTACGCCCGCAACTTTGGCGGGTACGATATTCATTAAAACGCTTGACGGATAAGCGGCCTTGCCGCCCGGCACATAAACGCCCACACGGTTAAGCGGCCTTATAAGCTGACCCAGCATCTCGCCGTTGGTGCTTGGCTCAAGCCAGCTGTTCATTTTTTGCTTTTGGTGGA
>CAMNCZ010000300.1 GCA_946534775.1 uncultured Eubacteriaceae bacterium | reverse complement strand
TTTCATATTTAAAATTTGTGCTGCCGAAATACGCCGCAAGGCATACACACAGCAAAACGCCGTTTGCCGCCGCAAGGCATAAACTTTGCTTTATCTTTTTTTCGCATAAAGCAAAGGTCAGCGCCTTTGTCAGCAATACGCAGAACACACCAATGTAATAAACATACATTATCCCGTAGACCGAACAGCACACAAACATAGGATAAAACGGAAACGTCACAAAAAACATTACGGACGAGACCGTTTCGCCCTCGATCTTTCCCTTGAAAATAATGATAAGCGCCGTAAACAGCAGCGCATACAATATTGCGGCGGCAAAATAAAACCGCATATCGGGCAGGACATCTTTGTTTTTCCAATAGTTGGCATTATTATATTTCAAGTCTGCCTGTAACCAACTAAAAAAGCACACCACGGGAAAACCGAGATACGCAGCCGCATATCCGTTTTGTATCAAAATATGCGGACCGAACAGCCCGAGTATCGAAAACACAAAATTACACAAACAAAAATCCAACAGGAATATTTTTATATAGCTAAAAATATTCCTGTTTACAAATTCTTTTATTTTTTCTTTCTTTTTGTTTTTTTGGTACTCGGCTTCACATTTTACAGCTTCTTCGTCAATCGGTGTCTTCGTCATACTCCTCGTTATCCTCCTCATCTTCATCATCGGAGTAACCGCCGTTTTCTGCCGTACCTATATGTTTTTCGCCGTTACGCGGCTTATAAGTGCTTGTATTTACCTTGACCGTTTCAACCAATTCACCGTTTTGGTAAACCTTTTTGTACAACTCGTATTTCTTGCCGTCAAGCTGGCCCACTTCTATCTGTTCTTCGCCCTTTGGCAGCTTGTCATCATAGACTATTTCGTAATCGCCGTGTGGGATATCTTCTATAAACTTGTTTTCAAGTTCCACCCTTCTGCCGCTGCCGAAACGGTTGTAGCCGTAAATATTGACACAAACATTCGAGTTTGTCAGATAACTTTCTATAAAAATAGGATAACCCGTGTTGTTTCTGAATTTAAGGTCCAGATAATCTCCCGCAAGCGTTGCATCAAAGGCGTAGGGCGCATAGCCCACTTTAAGCGAGTGATTGTATCGCTCCACAATTTCAAGCTCCGCATAAAGGGCCGCATCGTAAAGCGCAGAAGAGACCTGACACATACCGCCGCCGATACTGTCCTCCAGCTTGCCGCCCACGATAGTGCCCGCACTTGCCCAGCCGTTTGCCTCGGTGCAGGGGTTAAATGCATCGTTTGTGGAAAACACTTCATTTGGATAAAGTATAGTGCCGTTTATCTTTTCGCAGCCGTTTCTCAGGTTTTGTATACGGTTTGCATCACCGCCCGAATAGGGGCTTGCAAACGAACTCAACTCATTGTCGATATATGCAAAATCCGCCGATTTGACACTCGGTTCAACCGTCTCTATATCAAAAGTGACCGTTTGGTTAAAATTTCTGCCGTCAATAAGCGCAAGCACCTGTCCGAGTATCTTGTCGGAATCCACCTTATAACCCACCACTTCGGGCTGTACCTCAAAGCCCGAACCGTTGTGCGTACAAGCTGCGTTTTTGGGTTCGACGGTGTTCTGCGCACCTATCGCCCTGACAAAACTGGTTATCTTAGGGCGGCTGTAGGTATAAACGCTGAAATTTGCGCCGTCTTTTTCAAGGGCACGCATATCGCTTAAATACTCTTCCTCCACCTGGCCGTATTCAAAGGCGTTTTTAAGCGCACGGTCAACATTGAACTGTATGCCGAAATCACTGTACGAATATTTGTATTCCTTGCTGCCGTCACTGCTTTTTATAGTCACCGCATTACCGGGCATACTTGTATTTATCGATGTTTCAAGCAGTTCCTTTGCCTGCTCGTAGGTAAGGCCGCCTATGTCCACACCGTCTACCTTTATGCCCTGCAAATAGGTCTGCGGGCCGCGTGTGGTCTGTATGTCGGAACTTGAAAACACGCTTACAAGCCTGTCGCTGTTATCCACCGCCAGTTTGCTTACAATGCCTGCGGCAACCGAAAGTGAAAGCACAAAAAGCAATATTCTGTTTATTTTTCTTTTTTCTTTTTCCTTGGCTTTTCGCCTTTTTCTGCGGCGTATTTTTATGCTGTAGCCGCTTTTTGCCTGTTCAGCCATTATTATCACATTCACCTTTGTATACCCGTTTTTTTGTCCTTTACTTTACGGGGATCTCTACGTTGGAGTCCTTTGCGTTTATATCCAACATTCCCTCTATCATTTCAACCGTTTTTTCAATATCCATTTTTTCATTGTTCAAAAGCAGCGCATTTACCTCATTTTCGTGCTTTTTAACAGCCTGCTCTATCATATCCCTGTCATAAGAATATTCCGCTGTAAGGAACTTACCCGCGTTTTCAAGCTCCTCTATCACTGCCCTGCGCTGTGAGTCCTTGCCCGTGCGGCCGTAATTATATGCCTCTTTAAGTTCGGGCTCAAAATCATATTTCATACCGCACTCCTTATAGGTAATGGGTATAACATCATCCGAGCCGCCGTCGGGCAGCTGAAGATTGATGGTATAATTTTCAAACTTGCCCTGCTGAAGTTCCCTTTCGAGTTTTTCGCGCGCCTGATCGACGGTAAGACCCGCAACCTCGTAGTTATTTATAAAAATATTGTTGTAAATGACATCCATTTCCAATATATCGTTATACTGCCTGTTTGCCATAAGTGTTTTATAGTTTGCCGCAAGTGCGCCCGAACATATAACCGATACCGCCAAAAGCGGGATAATTATTTTATCGGCCAACGAAACGGGCTGTTTTTTTCTTTTTTTAGACATTATATGACCTCATATTAAAATAATATTAAGATTAAAGATAAGTAGATCAAGGGGCTGTCGCATTAAGAATATGATAATATTCAATGGTTCAGTCCCTTATATT
>CAMNCZ010000299.1 GCA_946534775.1 uncultured Eubacteriaceae bacterium | reverse complement strand
GAAAATTATGTATAGGTTGTCAGTACCGCCTTGCAAACAAGAAAGGTGTATTGTATAATGAAATTGTGTTAAGAAAACGGCATAAAAAAACATATAAATTTTGTTGAAGTATTCTAAAAGGGGGAAATATTATGAACAGAGTAAAAAAGATTTTTGCATTGTTGTTTGCAATTATGGCTGCAATGCTGATGAGTACGGCGGTGTTCGCCTACACGGGCACGGGAACAAAAAACGACCCTTATATCGTCACAACATTTGATGACCTCATAAGATGCTGTAAATTTGGCGGTTATGTCAAATTAGGCGGCAATATAGTCGAAGAAAGTACCGCAGGAGCGTATATATACGGGTATACCAATCTCGATCTTAACGGATACTCTGTAGAAATTACCAATTCGCTGAAAGATTCGCAAACCGCTATGACATTGGACTTGTTTCGGATAAACGGTTGTCTGGAAATAGCGGATAACGGCGGGCAAATAACACTGAAAGATTATACTTCCGACGTTTTTTATGTAAACAGCGGCGGAAAACTCATTGTAAACAGTGGTATTATAAAAAATTATACCAAGAACGGATACAGCGTCATATATATTGTAAGCGGAGGTGAAGCGAAAGTAAACGGCGGAGAGTTTTCTTCATACACGGCCACCAAACAAGGCAGTGCCATTACAAATTACGGATATGCGGTAATAAACGGCGGTATTTTTTCTTCCGACGGTGTCTATGGCATCAGTAATTTTGGGGAAATGCGTGTAAACGGCGGTATTTTAAACGACGGTCTTTTTACAAGAAACAGCCTTGTTGTGAGCGGAGGAGAAATACATAAGCTGCACTGTTCCATTGAAAAAAATAAATTTACGGAATTAAAAATATACGAAGGGACATTTAAGGATAGTATGGATCTTACCGGTGTGAAAATGGATCCGATAAGTTGGACAACTATTCCGAATGCCCCTATATCGAATATCGTGCCCGAAGGCAGTACGGTGACGGTCAACGGCTCAAAAATAAACAGGAGCGACAGCATGGATAAATTGGAAGGAGCATCCGTGAACAGTACCGTTGAAATAACTTCAAACAAAGAACTTATAAAGAATATCTCACTGTCGGGAGATCTTACACCAATATGCGGCAAAAGCCCCGTATATCCGACTAATCCCAATGCTTCGTTATACGATATGACGGCACATTGGTATAATTACGGCTCCGAAAGCGAAATAACCTCGTTTTCGGCCGACAAAAAATACGTTCTTAAACTCGATTTTAATTTAAAAAACAACAATTATCTGGCAGGGACTTTTACGGACTTCGATTTGAAAGATACTCCCAAGGAATTGTATAGCGTAGATAAGCTGACTGTAACGGATACCACGTTAAGTGTATCATTTCTGTTTGACATAAAGCCGATTATCACAAGGCAGCCTTATAACCCCTACGGTACCGACCCGATGATAGGTAATGGTATCTATATAGATATAGATGCCGAGAATGTGCAGAGCTATCAATGGTATTTCCGCGGCAAAGACGGAAGACAACAGCTGCTTACGAATGTATTGGGTCTGGTTTACGCTTCCGACACGACAAGTCCGCGCCTTTATTTGAATATTATAAGTAAAAATGCGGACGGCTGCGGGGTGTACTGTGAATTAAAAAACGGTGATAACATATTGATCTCACGGGAATATACCATAAACATCCCTCAATATACCGTCAGTTACAGAATTCAATTCGGCGAGGGGTCAATGCCTTCACAAACAGTGTACAGCGGTGAGACTTATACTTTCCCTTGGTATACCGCGGAAGATCCCGACGGATACAGGTTTTATAAATGGGTATATACGGATAATGACGGGCTGTATAAATATCGTTCACCCGGCGATACTATGGAGTACAACTTAGGCAAGGACATAACCATATCTGCAAGCTACAGTAAAATGTACAGTGTTTCCTTTGACGCAAACGGCGGCACGGGTACGATGGATCCCGTTATACTTGGGCAAGGCGATGAATTTACCTTCCCCGACTGTACCTTTACTCCTCCCGAAAACAAGGAGTTTGATCATTGGTTAAGTTTGGTAACGGGCACGAGAAGTGAAAATGCCCCCGGGGACAAAGTAAAATTTAACAATGACAATAATACTGTTGTAAGCGCGGTATGGAAATACAAGACATATACCGTTACTTTTGATACGGGCGGCAAATGTACACCTCCGCCGTCGCAGTCCGTAGCATATAATGGATATGCCGTGGATAACGGCGACCCCGTTGCAGACGGATATAACTTTGCGGGTTGGTATTACGACAGTACATACAGCCAAGTTTTTTCGTTTTATAACAGAATAACGGAACCTACAACACTCTATGCAAAGTGGGATGAAATGAGCAGCGAAGTCGGTTTATCCTACGGTTATTCCGGCTACGATTTGGATAATAGAAAAAAGCTGAAAGTTTATTACGGTGACGACCTGAGTTTTACAACAACCGAGACTGCCGGAACTGCATTCGGTTATTATATGGTCGTAAACGGTGACACTTACGGACTTACATATTCCGACGGCTATCATCCGTTTGTGATAAATGACAGCACTCAGGTAAGGAGAAGAATCGACGGCGAACTAATATATTATAATGCCAAGAGTTTTATTAACCCCAATAATACCGTTTATATCTATTCAATGAGAGTCACCGACAACAGACGATCTTTTACATCGGTTTATGAGCTGGAAATCCATTATCGACCCGGAGATGTTGACGGCAACGGCAAAGTCAACGATACGGATGCCGCAATGCTGTTAGAGCATATAGGCGGCGCCGGCTTACTTGACGGCGAACAGCTTAAAAGAGCCAATTTGAACAACGACGGCAAAATTGATATGCTTGATGTAATAGCAATACTTAACAGCTGATATGAGTATGTATGAAAAC
>CAMNCZ010000298.1 GCA_946534775.1 uncultured Eubacteriaceae bacterium | reverse complement strand
TAATCGAAAACGGAAAACTTGTAAAATTCAACAACATCAAAAACTTGACTGCCGTAACTATTCCCGATGATGTGTCGGGCATCGCCGAACAGGCTTTTGCAGGCGTGAAAGGTATAAAAGAGATCACTATCCCCAAAAGTGTAAGAGGTATTGACGGCTACGCCTTTTGTAATTGTGGTTTGGAAAAACTGGTGCTTGAGGGCGGCGTAGAATTTATGGGATTGGCGGCTTTTGTTGATTGCAAAAATCTCAGTGAGATAATAATTAAGGACGGTGTCAAGGCAATAGGCAAGATAGCCTTTGGTGAATGTGCCGTTAAAAAAATCGAGATCCCAGGCAGCGTCAAAAAAATAGAATTCGAAGCATTCAGAAACTGTGAGCAGCTTGAGGAAGTGATAATCAACGAGGGTGTTGAGGAAATAGGCGGCGATGTTTTTTGCGGTTGCACGGCACTTAAAACGGTAAAGCTGCCCAAAAGCCTTAAACTCATTGGCGGCGGTGCCTTTGGCGGCTGCTCATCTCTTACCGAGATAAAACTGCCCCATAACCTTATACGAATTTGTGACGATGCTTTTGCACATTGCTCCAAACTTGAAAAAGTTATTTTAAATGATGGTCTTGAGGAAATAGGCCGCGGTGTCTTTTGCTGCTGTAACAAGCTAAAGAAGATAGAGCTCCCCGAAAGCCTTTACTATCTTCACCCCGAGGCTTTTGCGGGCTGCAGGCATCCCAACGTGGTCGTACCCAAAAATTCACGGGTGGAAAGAATGGCGCGTTACCTTACCTATTATTCCGTTCAGGTAATGCACGCCGACAGTGACGATTATGGCAACATAAAAGACAGTAAACTGCCCGATTATATTATATTAAAAGTAATTTAAAAGGAGGTCGCTTTATGAAATGGATAGAAACACCCTTTGGAGAAAGAAAATTCAAGGTAGACGAAGAATGGGTAGAAACACCCTTTGGGGAGCGCGTATATAAAATATGCGGCGAGTTTATCGAAACGCCCTTTGGCGAAAGGGTTTATAAGATATGCGGTGAATATATCGAAACACCCTTTGGCGAAAGGCGGTATAAAATATGCGGTGAGTTTATTGAAACACCCTTTGGCGAAAGGGTCTATAAAATCGTTGAATATTAACAGCAAATATTTTTTAAGGAGGGGTATTTATGACAACACAAAAGAAAGCCGAAATTCCGGAAAGTCTTTATGAACAGCACCCCGATGAAACGCCGAAACAACAATGTGAAAAAGCAATTCTGAAATACCTTGCTATGAGAGAAAGAGAAGTTTGATTTTTCTGTAAAAAAACGCCGCCCCCTTGATAGATACCAAATCAAGGGGGCGGTGCTTTTTTTATTCATCTTTGAGCATTTCAAGATATTCTGCATAGTTTCTTTCATTTTTTTGCAGCATATAATTAATAAGCGTTTTTGTGTTTATATCCGTTTCCTTTTCAAGAATCGTTTCAAGAAACTGTTTTATTTTGGTATAATTTCGCAGCCGTCTTTTGGGCATGATCGAAATATACTCGTAGGAATGCTCCTCGGCTTTTGTCGGGTCGGTGCAGGCAGCTTCAAGCTCCTTGCATCTTGCCAGAACGCCAAGCCATTCTTTGGGTATGGCATCATAGCCGTAGAAAAGCCCTGCCAAGCCGCCTGCTATTGCCGCGATAGTATCGGTGTCACCGCCGAGATTTACGGCTTCAAGCACAGAATCGGCATAATTATTTGTATTAAGCAGACACCACAAAGCCGCTTCAAGGCTGTGAACAACATAACCCGTACTTTGTATTTGCTCATGCGGCAGATCGGCAAAATTTTCAACATCACGCAGTCTGTCATAATTTTTTAATTCCTCTGCATATTCGGGGGTCTTATCAAAAAATTCAAAGCCCTTTTTCAGACCATCCGCAACAGCGGTTTTCATATCATACGCTTCCAAGACCTCACAGCACACAAAATAATAAAGCGCACTTGCAAGCTTACTTCTCAAATGCGCGTGAGTAATTGCAGTTGCTTCAAATACTATGTCGATGCTGTCCTCTGTGGCAAGCTTTTCGTTCTTCTCAAGGCTGTAACAGTAAAGGCAAACGGGCAGTATACGCATAAGTGCGCCGTTGCCGTTGCTGCCTTCGGCCGCTTCGCCGCAGGTAAGCGGATTTTTGCTGTAGTAATATTTACGCAGGGCGCGGCTTGTTGTGCCGCCGATGTCAAAGATTTCGCCCCATGGCGTATATTTGTTTGCAAATGCCCATTCGCAAAATTTATCCGCCATAAGATTTGGCGCATAGCCTTCCCTCAGGCTATCCAGCGCAGCCCATGTCATGCTTGTATCGTCCGACCATGTACCCTTTGGCACAGGATAGGTGCCGTAGCCGCGCATATCTTGCACGGGTATCTCCGTAAGCCAATCCCTTAAAGAAAACTCCACGGGCACACCCAGCGCATCACCCACAGCAAGCCCCATTATACCGTCAAGCCACATATTTCTTTCTTTTTTCATATAAAGCACCCCTTTCCTAAAATAAATTTATCACATTATATGGTAATATATTTGGACATATTTTGGGTTAGTATTATGATAAAGCAAATAATAGTACAAAGGAAATGGTTTTGTTTTGTCGAAAATATAAACATATATTGTTTTGCAAACGAAATGCAGGCATGATTTATAAATTTAAAGCATCATATGCTTTTCCGCAGTGTATCGGTGCGGGCAAAACATATGCAAAAAACAATTTCCGCAAATAAAATCGTCTTTTAGGAGGGGTATGGTATGAAAATTTTGAATTTGTTCGGCTTACTTGATGAACCTGATTTTACGATCCGCAATGAATTGCTCAAGTATTTCAACAGTATTGATATAGTATCACGCAGATATAAGTACGAAACTTCGGATCCCAATTAGCTACAAAAAGCAAATAT
>CAMNCZ010000297.1 GCA_946534775.1 uncultured Eubacteriaceae bacterium | reverse complement strand
CTCTGCGCCGCAACGGTGCACGCAAGAGGAAAATATGTCAATATGGAACTTGAATATGACGGTGATACGCATTGGTACAGCGCCGAAGAGATCACGCTTGAGATAAACGGTCGCGAACCGCAGGATCTGCCGATGCCGCCCATACTTTTAAACAACTACACCCTTGTACCCGCACGCGAGGTATTTGAAAACCTTGGTGCAAATGTAGAATGGAAATCGGATACAAGACAGGTGTATATTTTTCACGAAAACACATCCGTAGTTATAGATATCAACTCCACCGAAGCACTTGTTGATGGTGAAACGAGGGAAATGGATATCCCCGCCAAAATAATAAACGACAAAACTATGATACCGCTGCGCTTTGTTTCACAGGCCATAGACAAACAGGTAGGCTGGGATAACGCAACAAGGACTGCTTCCGTAAAGGATAAGGCGCCCGAGGAAAAAGCAGCGGCTGTACCGGAAACGCAGGAACCCACTACCGAAACAACCACTGTCACCACTACCCTTACAACTACCGAAACTACTACCGTAAAAGCCGAAAAGCAGAATATTGAAAAGATAGATTTCAGTCAGACCCCCGGGGCAGATATTATATCTATCGGCGGCAGTGACTATGCACCCGATGTAAATGTAATAAAATCGTCCGACGGCAAACTTTTGACTATAGATATAGATAACGGTACGCTCACTGCCGAGAAAAAAGATTTCGGCAAAGGCAATTTTATCGACAACGGCTATTATTATCAGATATCCGATAAATCCGCCAGAGTGACCATAGAACTGAACAGTTCCGTAAAACACAACATAACTAAAAAAGATAAGACCACGATGGTCGTGCTCAGCGAAAACACGGGCGATGTCGTCATATCGGGTGAAGACTACAGCTATGTCGGCGACAACTTCTCGTTTGAAGACAACAAGCTTATAATAAGCAACTCTTCGGGCATTATAAACCTTAAAAACGTACAGTACACCGATAATTATTTAAACGGCGAGTTTATTATAAACATTCCCGCAAACCTTACATCCGTGCTTTCAAGCACCTCATTCAATGTCAAAAACGATATGATCGACGGCATTGATATAAATACTTCAAGCTACGGTACATCAATAACCATACGTGAAAGTGAAAATTCGATAGTTGCCGTTATACCCGAATCGGCAGGCAATTATGTAGTATTCAGGATAGTACATCCAAGCGAAAAATACGACAAAATACTTGTGCTTGATGCAGGCCACGGTCTCCAGGACAACGGCGCTACGGGCAACGGTCTTGTAGAAAAAGAACTTACACTTGATATAGTTTTAAAAGCCTTGAAATTATTTGAAGATGACGGCAGCATAAAAGTTTACTGCACAAGGCTCGGTGATACCTACCCAACACTTTGGGAACGTCAGGATATGGCATCCAAATATGCGGATGTATTTGTTTCGGTACACATCAATTCAAACGATTCCTCGTCGCCAAACGGTACGGAGACCTACTGTCTGTACCCCAATGACCAGGGCAACGGCATTACAAGCTATATGCTTGCAGAAGAGATATTGGACAACCTTATCGATGTACTCGGCACAAACAACCGCGGCGTAAAAAGTGAGGCCTTTGTAGTATTAAAAGGCACAAAGCCCTCTACACTGCTTGAAATAGGCTTTGTAAGCAACTATGACGATGCTCAAATAATGGGGCAGGATTCAAACAGACAAAAAATAGCCAAAGCAATATATGACGGCGTAAAGAATCTTCTTGACGAATATCCGCCTATACGGTAAAATAGATATCAGGTAAACACCGATCACTGATAATAAGGAGGAACGGCTATGAAAATTTTAGTAACGGGCGGCCTTGGTTATATAGGCTCGCACACTGTTGTTGAACTTTTAAACTCGGGTTTTGAGGTTGTTGTTATCGACAATCTTTACAACTCCTACCCCGAGGTCGAAGGCAGAATAAAAGAAATAACAGGCAGGGATTTTGTTTTTGAAAAATGTGATATTCTTGACAAAGAAACACTTGATAAAGTGACATCAAAACATAAGATAGACTGCTGTATACATTTTGCGGGTCTCAAAGCCGTAGGCGAGTCGGTGCAAAAGCCGCTTTTATACTACGAAAACAATATTTCGGGCACGATAAATCTTATAAACTCGCTTACGGAACACGGCTGTAAAAAAATAATTTTCTCATCATCAGCCACCGTTTACGGCGAGGAAAATGATATCCCGTATATCGAAACAATGAAAAAAGGCACCTGTTCAAGCCCATACGGCTGGACAAAGTCTATGATAGAACAGATACTTACAGATGCAAATACTGCCGACCCCGATATGTCTGTAGTGCTTTTAAGATATTTCAACCCCATCGGCGCACATCCATCGGGCAGGATAGGCGAAGACCCGCAGGGCATACCGAACAATCTTATGCCGTATATCTCGCAGGTAGCAGTAGGCAGACGCGATCATCTGACTATATTCGGCAATGACTACCCTACCCCCGACGGTACTTGCAGGCGCGATTATATCCATGTACAAGACCTTGCCGAGGGACACGTCAAAGCAGTCGATTATGCAAAAAGCAATAAAGGCACCGCAATTTTCAACCTTGGCACGGGAACTCCATACAGTGTGCTTGAAATAGTAAAAGCCTTTGAAAAAGCAAACGGCATAGAAGTCAAGTATGAATTCGGCGCACGCCGCGCAGGCGATCTCCCCGAATTTTGGGCAGACAGCGAAAAGGCCGAAACACAGCTTAGCTGGACAGCAAAACGAACTCTTGAAGATATGTGCCGCGATTCCTGGAACTGGCAGAAAAACAATCCAAACGGTTACAGAGAAAGCTAAGCACCCACGTAAAAAGCCTCCGACCAAAATCGGAGGCTTAACTTATTTTGTCCTGCTTTTATATGCAAACATCATTAAAAGCAATATCATA
>CAMNCZ010000296.1 GCA_946534775.1 uncultured Eubacteriaceae bacterium | reverse complement strand
TAAATCATTTAATTATTTTTCAACGGGGAATACATAAGTAGCATCCAAAACTTTATTGATCAAGTTCGTATAATCATCAGCTGAAAGTACGTTATCACCGTTTACGTCTGCTATCTTCTTCTGTTCATCATTATAAAGTGATGAATCCAGTGTCCAGTTTACAAGTACCTGATAATCGTTAGCTGTATAAATGCCGTTATTATCCAAGTCACCAAACTTGAATGTAACAGTTCCGCCTACCGTAACTTTACCGTTGCCGTTGATTGCACTGCCAAGTTCCGTTGCATTGTAAGCGATCTGCTGAACCTTTACATCAACAGTTGCATCGCCCGTAAAACCGTTAACGGGTTTGAAATATACGGTTGCAACATTGCCGTCTCCGCCCGTAATGGGGTTTGCGGTAGCTGCTGCCCAAGCAACAACACCAACGGTTTTGCTGCTTTTTTCTTTTGTGCTGGATACGTTTACACCGCCTGTGCAAACCGAACCCATATCTGCATAACTGCTGTTGGGGCCTTCAACCATCTCTATTTTGGTATTGTCGTACTCCAACTCGATGATAACACCGTTTAAGCTTTCGCCGGATGTTGTGGTAACGGAAACGGGCAATGCATATCTTCCGTCGCTGTCTGCGGTATTGGAAGCACCTGCTGTAAATGTAGCTGCGTGTGCCGTTACCGATGCAAGCATCATTGTACCGAGAACTACAGCAGCCCCTATAATTGCTTTAAATTTCATAGTTTACCTCCTTGCTCTTTGTTTGTTTTTAAAAATATATAGTATCCTACATATAGCTTAAGAATATTATAACATTGTTTTTCGTAAAATGCAATAGTAAAATAAATTTTTAATTCAGTAAAACTGCATAAAAATTAAACCGCATAATACTGAAATTTAACGAATAAATTGTGCGTTTCGTATTTTAAACCACAAAATATACGTTTTATAGCCCCATTTACGGAAATATCTGGAGGTGAGGAGAATCGAACTCCTGTCCGAAAGCTCGTTGGCGCGGGTTTCTCCCATTACAGTCGATCTACGGTTCATTCCCTCGGATAAATGCCGACCGACAGGCGGATATCCTCGGTAGCTTCATATTTTCTTTCCGCGGGGCAAAGCTTGACCGCGAAAGTTCCCCGACAGGTCGATGCCGGTTATCTCGGTGTCGGGAGACCGAGGACCGACAGCTGCCTAAAAATTAGGCTGCAAGTAATAAACTATTGTCGTTTATTTTTTAAAGTTTTGAACCTTTTAGGTGGTTGTTCAACACCAATGGCTGCCCGGGCTTTCAAAACCCCCGTCGAAACCATTGCACCCCCATATTAAATTGTAAAAGGCCATAGCCTTGTGTTTATAGTATATACCCGTGCAGTGCAAAAGTCAATTTATACTTTATTACAAATTGTTACATTACGGTTACAAAACTATCTTAACGAATTATCTCAACGAATTATTTTAACGAAAATGAAAAAAGACCCCCCGTAGGAAGTCCCCTTTCATAAGGCGACACCCGGACTCGAACCGGGGATCAGGGAGTTGCAGTCCCACGCCTTAGCCACTTGGCTATGTCGCCATATTAAATTAACTGACCCGTGGGGGAATCGAACCCCCGTTTTAGCCGTGAGAGGGCCACGTCTTAACCGCTTGACCAACGGGCCGAAAAATATAACTCCCCGAGTAGGATTCGAACCTACGACCTATCGGTTAACAGCCGAGTGCTCTACCGCTGAGCTATCGAGGAATATACATTTAGAAGGCTGTTTTTCACTACAGCTATATCATAATAGCACATTAAAAGAAGAATGTCAAGCATTTTTTCAAAATTTTTTATTGCAAATTTTTTACCCGTTATTCAAAGTTTCGGCTATTATATCGATACCCTCTTCAATCTCCTTTTCGGAAATATCCGCAAACGAAAGTGCGATATAAGGCGTTGTTTCATCGTCGGGGCAGTAAAAGCTGCCGGGTATGACAAAAACGCCCTTTTCCGATAATCTGCGGCAGATCTCCTCGTCTGTCGTGCCCGTTTTTTTGATTTTAAGCCACAGTATCAGGCCGCCCCTCGGGTCGGGTATATCAAAATGGGTGCCAAGTTTAGTTTTGGCGGCATTATGGATAAAATCGTATCTTTTGCCGAAAAATGTGCGTATCTCCTCTATATGCCGTCTGCGCCCGCTGCCCTGCAAAAACAGGTCAAACGCACGCTGGATAAAGCCCGAAGTGCTGATATCCACACTGTATTTAAGCCTTGCAACGCTTTCGCTTACGGTTTTGGGCAGCACCATATATCCAAGGCGAAGCCCGGGCATCAAAATTTTTGAAAAGCCCTTTATATAAATGACCCTGTTTTTGTAATCCAGCGCTTTAAGCGGCGCAAGGCGCTTTTCGCTGTAGTTGAAATCGCCCGAATTATCTTCTTCTATTATATATATGCCGCGGCTGTATGCAATGTTAAGCAAATTTCTTTTTGTTTCGGGCGGCATACACTCACCCGTCGGCGTGCGGAAAGTCGGCATAACATAAAAAAGTTTCGGGTGCAGGCGCCTTACGGCATCCTCAAGCGCCGTTTTGTCGTTAAAATCCACACAGACAAAGTTTGCGCCCCTTGCAAGCACCGCATTTACCGCGCCCATATAAGTATATTTTTCAAAAAACACCGTATCTCCCGCATTGATAAGCACACGCGACACAAGGTCGATACCCTGTTGAGAACCGCTTATTATCTGTACCCTGTCGGCACCCGTCTTTATCGCCTTTTCCGTCAGAAGTGCCGCAATGCTGCTTCTTAACGGCATATAGCCCTCCGACGGCTGATAGCTGAAAGCCTCACCCTTATCACGTTCAAGCACCTGCTCGAAAATATCTTTAAACCGCTTTACGGGGAAAAGGCTGTCCGATACCGAAGTGCGCGTAAAATCCGCCTTTTGCGGTGTGTCGGCATAAAAACGCTTTCTGCGCACTATAGCAGGTGCGGCGG
>CAMNCZ010000295.1 GCA_946534775.1 uncultured Eubacteriaceae bacterium | reverse complement strand
CTGCGATACGCATATCTGAGATACGGCCGTTTGTACACGAACCGATAACTACCTGATCTATTTCAAGGCCCTTTGCCTCGTCAATAGTCTTTGTGTTTTCGGGAAGATGCGGATATGCAACAGTCGGACGAAGTGTCGAAAGGTCTATCTCATAAACAGCATCGTATTCCGCATCCTCGTCAGCCTCGTAAATAACGGGAGTTTTCTGAGAATGTTCCTTAACATATTCAAGTGTTTTTTCATCAACGGGGAAGATACCGTTCTTACCGCCTGCTTCGATAGCCATATTGGCAATTGTGAAACGGTCATCCATTGAAAGGTACTGTAAACCGTCGCCCGCAAATTCCATTGATTTGTAAAGTGCGCCGTCAACACCTATCATACCGATGATATGTAAAATAATATCTTTGCCGCTTACCCACTCTGCGGGTTTGTTCTTCAAAACAAATTTCAAAGCGGCAGGCACCTTGAACCAAGCAACGCCGCGTGCCATACCAACAGCCATATCCGTTGAACCGACACCTGTCGAGAATGCACCTACTGCGCCGTAAGTACAGGTATGAGAGTCTGCACCGATTATAACATCACCCGGAACGGTAAGACCGCTTTCGGGAAGAAGGCAGTGTTCAATACCCATCTGGCCTACTTCAAAGTAGTTTGTTATATTTTTGCTGTGCGCAAATTCACGCACCATTTTACAGTGTTCTGCGGATTTGATATCCTTGTTGGGTGTAAAGTGGTCGGGAACGATAGCTACTTTATCCTTATCAAATACCTTATCCACGCCTATTTTTTGGAACTCCTTGATAGCGACAGGTGTTGTTACGTCGTTACCGAGTACAAGGTCAAGCTTTGCTTCGATAAGCTGACCTGCTTTAACGGACTCAAGGCCTGCGTGAGCCGCTAAAATTTTCTGAGTCATTGTCATACCCATAGTCTCATTTCTCCTTTAAAAATTATTTATTTACAAAAATGTTCTGAATTTCTGTTCTATATCTTTTATAAGTTTATATTCAAGCGAATCGACAAGCGCTATCCAGCTGGCTTCTATAATATCCACCGAAACGCCCACCGTTGTCCAGTTGTCAACACCGTCGGAGGATTCAATAAGTACCCTTACCTTTGATGCCGTTGCGGATGTGCCGTCAAGCACACGCACCTTGTAATCGACAAGATGTACATCCGAAAGACTGGGATAAAAAACTTCCAGTGCTTTTCTCAATGCCTTGTCAAGTGCATTTACGGGGCCGTCACCCTCTGCGGCGGTAATTTCCGATCTGCCGTCAACCTTTATTTTAATAACGGCCGATGCTGTCCTTCCGTCACTGTACGGCGGATGTTCACCGATTATCTTGAAGTTTTCAAGTTCAAAAAACGGTTTGTACTTACCGAGGGTTTTTCTGATAAGCAGTTCAAACGCACCGTCTGCGCCCTCAAACTGATAGCCCTCATATTCAAGTTCTTTTAATTTGTCGATAACTTTGCTTGTTTCGGGGGAGTTTTTCTCAACACCCGGAATTATCTTCTGTACAGTCGAAAGAATTGTTGTGCGGCCCGCTACTTCACTTGTAAGGAAATGTCGTTCGTTGCCGACAACAGACGGGTCGATATGCTCAAAACTGCGGCTGTTTTTACAGACACCGTCAATATGCATACCGCCTTTGTGCGCAAAAGCGCATTTTCCGACATAAGGCTCCCTGATAGAAAGCTGAAGATTTGCTATTTCGCTGACTTTTCTTGCAGTATGAGTAAGTTTTGATATATTTTCATCGGGAATACACTTATAATCAAGCTTGCACTGTAAATTTGGTATTATAGTGGAAAGATTTGTATTGCCGCAGCGTTCGCCAAAGCCCGTCATTACGCCCTGTACATGTTCCGCACCTGCCTGAACTGCCATAACAGAGTTAGCCACCGCCATACCGCAGTCGTTATGGCAATGTACACCTACTGTTATTTCAAATTTATCCTTGACAAGTTTTGTTATATCATATATCTCCTGCGGAAATGTGCCGCCGTTTGTATCGCAAAGGCAAAGACAATCCGCGCCCGCCTGAAAAGCCGAATCCAAAGTTTTCAGCGCATACTCGGCATTTTCCTTGTAGCCGTCAAAAAAATGTTCGGCATCAAAAACGACATATTTGCCCTTATCTTTAAGATAGGCAATGGTATCATATATCATTTCAAGATTTTCGGTAAGGGTGGTATTTATAATGTCCGTTACGTGAAAATCCCAGGATTTGCCGAAAATTGCCACCGCCTCGGTATCCGCACCGAGAAGTGCCTGCAAATTGCCGTCTTCCGACGGTGAGATGCCCCTGCGGCGTGTGCTGCCAAATGCCGCTATTTTTGAATTATTGAGTTTTACGGACTTCATACGTTCAAAAAACTCCAGATCTTTGGGGTTTGAACCAGGGTTGCCCGCTTCTATATATTCAACGCCCAATTCATCAAGCGCCCGTACTATCTTTATTTTGTCCTCAACACTAAAGGAAACACCTTCGGCCTGAGCGCCGTCCCTTAGTGTTGAGTCAAAAATAGTTATCTTTTTTGACATCGGTAAATTCTCCCCGTTCTTTACAGGATAATTTCAAAGGGCTGCCGCGCGGCCTTACCGCAAACGGCAGCCTTTTATAGTTTTATATTTATGTGTTATTTATCAGTTGTTGATAAGCTTATCTTCGCCGTTCCAGCTGTAGAGTTTACGGATATCTTCGCCGACTTTCTCGGAAAGATGCTCGGAAGCAAGCTTTCTCATTGCCTTAAAGTGTGCCTGGCCGCCTGCAGGTGACATATCAAGAAGGAACTCTTTTGCAAAAGTACCGTCCTGGATATCGGAAAGGATCTTCTTCATAGCCTTCTTTGTATCTTCTGTGATGATCTTGGGACCTGTTACATAGTCGCCGTATTCTGCTGTATTGGAGATAGAGTATCTCATACCTGCGAAACCGCTCTGGTAGATAAGGTCAACGATAAGCTTCATTTCGT
>CAMNCZ010000294.1 GCA_946534775.1 uncultured Eubacteriaceae bacterium | reverse complement strand
ATTCCGATAATTTTGATATAGTTTTTAATAATAACGACTATACTGTGCAGATAGATACCGCAAGCAACTGTTTTGCGGTGAGTAAGGGTGATAATATCGGATATGACAGCGATGTCGATACAGCAGAAAAGGTGCTTAAAATTATTGCGCCATATTCAAAAAGGCTTGAAAAATATAAAACGGAAGAAACGATCGGCAGGGAAGAACTTATGACCGCCGCCGAGGCACTTGTATTTGCGGAAGAAAACTGCAATGTTTCCGAGTTTTTACGAGAGGAAAACTCCGAAGATGATATCGGCAAGAGAAGGAAGTTTTTGTTTAAGGACATAGAATACGGTTTTGAGTATTCAGTTATGGACAGGCTTAATATCGATAACGGCAAAGTTAAGAGTGCTTTTACCGATGAAAACTGGGGCGGTAATTTTTATAAATATGTTATTGAACAAATTGAAGCGGATATAAAAAATATCGGTCAGAAATACGGCGCGGAGGTGGAATTAC
Organism: uncultured Eubacteriaceae bacterium; assembly: GCA_946534775.1. Lineage (GTDB taxonomy): Bacteria > Bacillota > Clostridia > Lachnospirales > CAG-274 > RGIG4310. The sequence goes on along the minus strand of CAMNCZ010000294.1, from coordinate 2,489 downwards.
AGGAAAAAATACAGTTTACTTTGCCCGAAGAGGATCCCGAACTTGCAAGGATAAAAACCGCTGTGCCCGAAAACGAAGAACCCGCCGCAAGGGAATTGGCAGCCTTGTTTGAAAAATACGATACCAAAGGTTATTGGAACGGCAGGGCTATATTATGCGAAAACGGCAGATACATAGTAGGGGAGGATATATGGTATACCGATAACGCCGATAAAAAGACGGCATTTATGATACGCGCCAAACAGCTTAACCCGACTGCCGAATATGCATACCCAAATGTAAGGCTAAAACGGTTCAAAAACAGTGAATTTGTGGGCAAAGCCGCGGGAATGGCGGATGATGATACAGTTACATATTATTATTTTCGTACCGCCTACAGCGGCCCCGATTTTTATATTGCCGATATAAAAGACGACAACGGAAATTATTATACAAATTATTACGAAAAATACAACTGAAATTTTGTTTAAAATAATTTTAAACAGGTATTGCAATAAAAATTATATATGTTATAATATAGTTAAGTAATATTGTTACCAAACTAAAAAGGGGCTGTTATTATGTATTATCAAAATCCCGTAAAACGAGGCTTTTTCCCTGATCCGTCCGTTGTAAGGGTCAGCGAAGATTATTATATGGTAAATTCAAGTTTTCAATATTTTCCCGCTATACCTGTTTCACATTCAAAAGATCTGGTCCATTGGGAAACGATAGGTCACGCAATAACCGAAAGTGAATATCTCGATTTGTCCGAAACGCTCGATTCAAGGGGTATATGGGCGCCCGACATATCTTATTATGACGGAAAGTTTTATATTTTTGCCACTTTAAGATATAACTATCAGGATAAAACGGAACATCCGATGCGGGCGCAGCTTATGATGTATTCGGATAAGCCCGAAGGACCTTATTCAAAGCCCGTTATACTGCCCGTTGACAATATCGATCCGTCGCATTTTGTGGACGACGACGGTAAACATTATATGATAATAGCTCCCGGAATAACTGTTGTGCCGCTTAATGATAATTGTACAGAGGTGATCGGAGAACCTGTGCAGGTATGGCCCGGCACGGGCGAAAGATGTCCCGAAGGTCCGCATATTTTAAAGAAAGACGGTTGGTACTACGCAATTCTGGCCGAAGGCGGTACGGGTTACGGTCACGGTATAAACGTTGGCAGAAGCAAAAGCCTTTTCGGTCCTTACGAAAGCTGTCCGTATAACCCCGTAATGCGTCAGACGGATCCCGATGCGCTTATACAACGCTGCGGACACGGAAAACTCGTACAGACACAAAACGGGGATTGGTATTGTACATATTTGTGCGGCAGACGAAACGGCGGCAAATATACCACTATAGGCCGTGAAACTGCGCTCGACCCCGTAACCTGGACTGAGGACGGCTGGTTTTTGATAAATGACGGCAAAGGCCCGAGTGAGAATCAGCTTTTTCCGAAACTTCAAATAATAAAATATCCCGAAAATAATTTTGAGGACTTTACCAAGCCTCTTTCGTTGAACCTGGAATGGGTGCGAAACCCCGACAACACCAAATGGCATATAGATAACAACGGGCTGACACTTACGACAACGGTCGGTGAATTAAGCGATGTATCGGCAAAAAATACGCTTGTACGCCGCGAAACAGAGCTTAAATATACAGCCGAAACTTATATGGATTTTTCTCCGATAAAAGACGGTCAAAAAGCCGGGCTTGTCTGCTATTATTCTACCGTGACTTATGCCTGCGTTTCAAAAAAGATAAAAAACGGCAAATATATTCTTTCGCTTGATATAAACAGAAATCAAGGTGAAGAAAATATAAAAGAAGTTGAGATAGAAAATAAGCCCGTTTATTTAAAAGTTGTGGTTGACGGTCTTACAAGAAAGTGGTATTACAGCTTTGACGGAGAAAACTATTTTTTGATAGATACGCTTGAAAACTGTATTTATTTATGTGACGAGGGTGTTCCCGGTGATCCGAAAAGACATACGGGCACGCTTGTGGGTATATTTGCCAACAGAGGAAGCTGCAAGGAAAGCACGGATGCATTATTTAAATTTTTTGACTATAAAGCATAAGTGATGCTATGGATCAATTCGGGTTGCTATCCCGAATTTTACCTTGAAAATGATTCGAGAAAAGGAGAATAAATATGGAGAAATGGATAGCCGACCTTGGTGACGGCAACTACAAAAATCCGATACTTTATACGGACTATTCCGACCCCGATGCAATAAGGGTCGGGAAAGACTATTATATGATAGCTTCAAGTTTTTGCAATACACCTGCTTTGCCTATACTTCATTCAAAAGATATGGTAAACTGGGAGATAATAAACTATGCGCTGGAAAACATACCCGAAGAAAGGTATAAAGACCCTGTTCACGGCTGTGGAGTATGGGCGCCCGCGATAAGATATCACAATAATATGTTTTATATCTTTTTCCCGATGCCCGACGAGGGTATTTATGTAACAACGGCAGTTG
>CAMNCZ010000293.1 GCA_946534775.1 uncultured Eubacteriaceae bacterium | reverse complement strand
GGTGATCGAGGGTGTTATGATGCGCGGCAAGTCGCTTTATGCCATGGCTGTGCGTGGACCCGAGGGGGATATAAAAGTTGAAAAAACGTTTTTTACCAAGCAAAGGCCCGCTTTTTGGCGCTGGCCGCTTATACGCGGTGTTGTGGCGTTTATTGACAGTATGGTGCTTGGTATGAAAATAATCGGCCGTTCCGCAGAAATGGCGGGTATGGAAGATATGGAGTACAACCAGGACAGCAAGTTTGAAAAATGGCTGGAGCAGAAGGTCGGTGACAAGCTGACGGACTATGTTATCGGCATAAGCGTGGTTTTATCGCTTATACTGTCGATAGGCCTGTTTATGGTGCTGCCAACCTTTATAGGCGGCTGGGTAAACGGCTTTTTGGGCAGCAATGCGCATGTCCGCGCCGTTATAGAGGGCTTTGTGCGTATAGGTATTTTTCTTGTATACATCGTGCTTGTTTCGCAGATGAAAGACATAAAGCGTGTTTTTATGTACCATGGCGCGGAACACAAGACGATAAACTGTTTTGAAAGCTATGAGGAACTAACCGTTGAAAACGTCAGAAAACACACACGTCTGCACAAGCGCTGCGGCACAAGTTTTCTGGTTTTGGTTATGATAGTAAGTATGTTTGTGTTCTTTTTTGTGAATACAAACGTGCTTTGGCTGAGGGTCATTTCAAGAATTTTGCTTGTTCCCGTCATTGCGGGCATTTCGTATGAGCTTATCAAGTGGGCGGGCAGCCACGACAATATTTTTGTAAGGATAGTGAGTGCGCCGGGCCTTGCTTTGCAGCACATCACCACCAAAGAGCCCGAAGATGATATGATAGAGTGTGCGATAGCCTCACTTAAAGCCGTTTTGGAGGAAGAGCCCGAGGAGGACGGCCTGTACACGGCAGACAAGATGACCAAAGCCGAAGAGGCAGAAGAAACAGTCGAAAATGAAAACGATTAAGGACATTCTTTTTGAAACCAAGAAAATTTTAAGGGAAAGCGGCGACGAGACCTGGGGGATAGATGCGGACCTGCTGGTTATGCGGGCTTTCGGGCTGACAAGGATACAGCTTGTGACCCGCGACACGGACGAGGCATTACAGGGCCCTGCAAAGGAGCTTGAAAACCTGCTTGAAAAGCGGCTTGACAATATGCCGATGCAGTATATTCTGGGGCAGTGCGAGTTTATGGGCCTTGATTTTTCGGTCAACGAAAACGTGCTTATCCCGCGCCCCGATACAGAGGTACTTGTCGAGGAAGTTTTGAAATACAAGCCCGATACCGCGCTTGATATCGGCACGGGGTCGGGGGCGATAGCCGTTTCGCTTGCAAAATACGGTGTTAAAAGCGTCTGCGCCTGCGACATTTCGCCAAAAGCGCTTGAAGTTGCGGAGCATAACGCAAAAGCAAACAATGTTGAGATAAAATTTATCGAAAGTGATTTATTTGAGAATATAACGGGCAGATTTGATGCGATAGTTTCAAACCCGCCTTATATAGCAAGCGGCGTGATACCCACGCTTATGCCGCAGGTAAAGGACTACGAGCCGCGGCTTGCGCTTGACGGCGGCCGTGACGGGCTTGATATCTACCGCAGGATAATTTCGGCGGCAGGGGCATATCTTAACCAAAACGGCTTGCTTGCCTTTGAGATAGGCTATGACCAGGGCGCTGCGGTAAGCGGGCTTATGCGCGAAAACGGCTTTGGTGATGTAAAAGTGATACGCGACCTTGCGGGGCTTGACCGCGTGGTTTTGGGAAATATTTGAGAAAGGCTGAGAAATTATGTTTTCGGGAATCGAGGAACTTGAAAGAAAATTTATTGATTTATCCGACAAGATAAATGACCCCGATATTATTGCCGATAACGCGGTATGGCGCAAGCTGATGAAAGAACACAGCGACCTTGCGCCGATAATCGACAAATACGGCGATTACAAAACTGCTTTAAACGATATTGAAGAGGCGAAACTGCTGCTTGAAGAGAACGACGAGGAAATGCGCGCTCTCGCCAAGGAGGAACTGGCCGACGCCGAAAAACGTGCGGAAGAATGTGAAAACGATTTAAAGGTGCTTATGCTGCCGAAAGACCCGAATGACGACAAAAACGTTATTATGGAGATACGCGGCGGCGCGGGCGGCGATGAGGCAAATATATTTGCAGGCGATCTGTTCAGAATGTACAGCCGATATGCCGACACAAGGCACTGGAAAGTTGAGGTTATGTCCGCCAACGAAAGCGAAGCGGGCGGCTACCGCGAAATTTCGTTTATGATAATAGGACAGGGTGCATATTCGCGCCTTAAATATGAAAGCGGCGTTCACCGCGTGCAGCGTGTACCCGCAACCGAGTCAAGCGGCAGGATACACACCTCTACCGTGACCGTGGCTGTTTTGCCCGAGGTCGAGGAAGTTGACGTAAAGCTTGATATGAATGATTGCAAATTTGATGTCTTTCGCGCATCGGGCAACGGCGGCCAGTGCGTAAACACCACAGACAGCGCCGTAAGGCTGACACATCTGCCGACAGGCATTGTTATCTCCTGTCAGGATGAAAAAAGTCAGCTTAAAAACAAGGAAAAGGCGCTGAAAGTGCTTATGAGCAAGCTTTACGACCTGGAACAGCAGCGCCAACACGACGAGGTCGCAGCGGAGCGCAAAAGCCAGATAGGCCGCGGCAACCGAAACGAACGTATCCGCACCTACAATTTCCCGCAGGGACGTTTGACCGACCATAGAGTGAATCTCACGATCTATCGCCTGGACAGCGTTATGAACGGCGATCTGGACGAAGTGACCGATACGCTGATAACCGCCGACAGGGCTGAAAAACTTGCGGCGGGGATGTAAATGATAATTTAACGCACAAGCGTTGTTTTAAATTCTGCTTGATTTTACGCGCGTACAGAAACCTAACGTATACAAAAACCCTACGCGTGTAAATGATAATTTACCCCCTCGCAAATGAAATTTGCGATAAACCACGCAAAGCC
>CAMNCZ010000292.1 GCA_946534775.1 uncultured Eubacteriaceae bacterium | reverse complement strand
GTGCCCATAATTTTTGTAAATTTTATTTTTTCGACCTTAAATCAGTGTTTCCTTTGTATAAGAGGGGAAATTATATGAAGAAAATCACAAAAATAGGGTGCATATTTGCGGCAGTGGTGGCATTTTTTATAGGCTGTACTTTTTTGCCTGTGCCGAAAAAGCACCTTATATATGAAGATAACGAAAACGGTGTGACGGTTTCAAAGTATACGGGACACAGACTGTATGTCAATTTGCCCGATACTATCGACGGCAAACCTGTCACAAAAATCGGGAAACGTGCGTTGTACCGTGACAGAGACAGCCGTTCAAGCAATGAGTGGGGTATGTTTTTAGGGGTGAAAATACCCGATACCGTGACGGAAATAGGCGAAGAAGCTTTTTACGACTGCGATCTGCGATCTGTCAGACTGCCAAAAGATTTGATCAAACTTGGTGAAGGAGCCTTTTATAACAACAGTTTCAAATCCGTTTCAATACCCGAAAATGTTACCGAGATACCGAAAAACTGTTTCCTTGACTGCAGCTCGCTTAAAAGTGTAAAACTTAATAATATTGCAAAAATAGGTGACGGTGCTTTTGCCTATTGCTATTCGCTTAAAGACTGCGAACTTAAAGAGGGAGTGGAATATATCGGCGATACAGCGTTTGAACGATGTATCGCACTGGGGATTCGCGAAATACCGACGACAGTTGAATATATCGGCAATTATGCTTTTATGGAAACACCTTTTGAAAGTACACTCGGAAAAGATGAAATGACGGTGATAAACGGGAAAATTTTGTACAGATACAATGTCAATGACCCAAACCCCGTTATTCCCGATGGTGTTATATCAATATGCGGCGGCGCTTTTGAAAACACAAGCATAAAAAGTATCGAATTGCCCGAAAATATAAAATATATCGGCGGCAGGGCTTTTGCGGGCTGCGACGGGCTCGAAAGCATTGTTGTGCCCGACGGTGCCGAACTTTGCGGCAAAAATACATTTGCGGACTGCAAAAACCTTGTTTCTGTCAAATTGGGCTGCGATGAACTTCCCGCGGGTATATTTAACGGCTGCGAAAGCCTTAAAAATATCGAATTTACAAGGGAACCGCAGATCATCGGGACGGGTGCGTTCGGCGGCTGTACTTCGCTTGAAAACTTTTCGGATGAAAAAGCAAAGGAAGTACGCAGCAGTGCTTTTGCACAGTGCAGTGCGCTTAAAGAAGTGTATTTGCCGAATGTGACGGAGTTTGGCGGAGAAGCGTTTTTAAAAAGCGGTATTGAAAAAACAGAACTTGCGGAGGGAATACAAACTATCCCATCGCGTATGTTTGAAGACTGCAAGTCGCTTAAAAGCGTAAGTTTGCCGAAAAGTACGGTATCGATAGACGAGTACGCTTTTAGCGGCTGTGAAGCACTTGAAGAGGTACGGGCAAAAAACGGTCTGCAAATTATAAAAAGCAGGGCTTTTGCGGGTTCGGGACTTAAAAGTTTCGATATGCCCGATACCGTGAGTTTTCTGCAAGACTGCGTTTTTATGAACTGCAAAAATTTAAGACATATCAAATTTTCGGACGGATTATCGGCTATAGATGTTGATTGCTGCAGCGGCTGTGAGCAGCTTTCGGATGTGATATTGCCGAAAAATATCGAGTATATAGCGTTAAATGCCTTTTGGAAGGATAAATCGCTTGAATACATATATCTGCCCGACGGGCTTAAAGGCATCGGGCTTAATGCCTTTGCCGATACGGGAATTTGGACGGTCTATATCCCCGACAGCGTGGAGAAATTTGACCGGCAGGCTTTCTGCTGTGACCACGGTGTACAGATACTTCATACCGCGGACTGCGCGGCGGCGGAACAGATAGAACAGGCAAGACAGTGGGGGCTTGTGCACGACAGATATTTTGTGGATATAGTTTCTTCGCGCGAAGAGGCTGAAAACAAATATATTTTTCCCAATAATCAAAACGGACAGTGATAAAAATGGACAGAAAAAAGAAAAAACGTATTTTTGATATTATACAAATAGGAAGAAAAAACGACTTGCCGAGCAGAATGTTTGATTTTGCGATAGTTGCGGCCATACTGCTTAATTGCAGCGTGTTGTTTTTGGAAACTTTTGACGAGTTATCAAAATATTCGCTTGTTTTTGGCATAATAGAAAACGTGACTATACTGTTTTTTTGCATTGAATATATTTTAAGGATATGGACGGCGGAATTTTTATATCCGCATTGCAGCAAAAAACAGGCGGTAAGAAAGTTTTTAACATCATTTGACGGCATAATAGACCTTATGACGATACTGCCGTTTTTCTATCTTACGGGCTTTGTGGCATTCCGTATGCTGCGAGTTATCCGTATTTTCCACCTTTTCAGGATAAATGCGGCGTATGACTCGTTCAATGTTATAACAAAGGTTTTGTATGAAAAGAAAAATCAGATATTTTCGTCGATATTTATTATACTTGTGCTTATGCTCGGGTCGTCGCTGAGTATGTACAGCGTTGAACACCAGGTGCAGCCCGAAGTGTTCAAAAACGCTTTTTCGGGGCTGTGGTGGAGTATATCGACAATATTTACCGTAGGTTACGGCGATATCTACCCGATAACCACCGCAGGCAGAATGTTGGGTATTTTTACCACTTTCCTCGGTGTCGGTGCGGTGGCTATCCCAACGGGTATTATTTCCGCGGGTTTTGTGGAACAGTATACCGAAATGTCAAAACACGCACTGCCAAATGAGTATTCGGGCAAAACGGCGGTTATAACGGTGCAGGAGGACAGTTACTACTGCGGCAAGACGGTCGGGGAACTGCGCAGCGAAAGCTATATAGAGGTGCTTGTTATCATTCGTGACGGAAGCACGCTCATCCCAAATCCTACGCTTATAATAGAGGACGAGGACACAATGGTCTATAAGGAACTGCTTAATTCTTAAGGGCACCTCTAAAAATTATAATTTCGCCAAACTTGCTAAAATTTCCGATAGCTGCTTCAAATCCCCTTGACATAGCTT
>CAMNCZ010000291.1 GCA_946534775.1 uncultured Eubacteriaceae bacterium | reverse complement strand
TTTTTTGTTATCTTAAGCTTTCAAGTAATTCGTAGAAATTCGGGAATGAAATGCCTACGCAGTCGGCATCGGTAATTGTAGTTGCGCCTTCGGCATTGAGGGCTGCGACAGCTACACTCATCGCAACGCGGTGATCAAGATGACTGTATGTTGTGCCGCCGTGAAGTTTCTGACCGCCCTCGATTATCATACCGTCGTCGGTCTCGGTTATTTTTGCACCCATTTTGCCAAGTTCCTCTATCATCGTGGCAATACGGTTGCTTTCTTTCACTTTAAGTTCCTGTGCATCTTTTACTACGGTCGTGCCGTTTGCGGCAAGCGCAGCCACGACAAAGACGGGTATTTCATCTATCATTCGCGGAATAATATCGCCGCCGAGCGTTATCGCCTTTAAATCTGATGTTTTAACTACCAGATCGCCCACGGGTTCACCGCCTGCAAGACGTTCGTTTGTGATCTTTATATCTGCGCCCATTTCAAGGAAAGCATCAAGAATACCCGTCCTTGTTTTGTTGATGCCGACATTTGTAACGGTTATCTCGGAATTTGGTGTAAGCAGGCCCGCCGCAATAAAAAACGCTGCCGAAGAGATATCCGCAGGCACGGTAACGGGCTTTGCATAAAGTTCTTCAACGGGTGTGGAAGTTATCCTGCCGTTTTCGTTTTTGATATCGGCACCGAAATAATTAAGCATAATTTCCGTATGGTCGCGCGAAGGCATATCTTCGATAACTACCGTTTCGCCGTCTGCATAAAGCGATGCAAGCAAAACGGAACTTTTCACCTGCGCACTTGCAACAGGCATTTTATACTCGATAGCTTTAAGCGGTGTGCCCGTAATTTCAAGCGGCGCATAACCGTCGTTTGTACTTTTTATCTTTGCGCCCATTGCGGAAAGCGGCTTAATAACACGGTTCATCGGTCTTTTTTGTATGGAAGCATCGCCGTTTAACTTGCAGTTGAATTTTTGCCCTGCCAAAAGACCCGAAATAAGCCTTATTGTTGTACCGCTGTTGCCCACATCAAGCAGTTCATCGGGTGCTGTCAGCCCGTGCAGGCCTTTGCCGTGCACCACTACTTTATCGCCGTTTACCTCGATATCTATGCCGAGTTTTTTAAAGCAGGATATAGTTGACATACAATCATCCCCCGTTAAAAAGCCCGTTATTTCGGTATCTCCCTTTGCAATGCTGCCAAACATTACCGCGCGGTGTGAAATTGATTTATCACCGGGCACCGTTATTACGGCATTTATTTTATTAATTGGTTTTATCACTTTATCCATATACGTTTTTCTCCTTGATATATGCTAATTTTCTTTTATGGAATAGCCCGCCTGTTTAAGCAGGGCTGCACTTTTATCGCGCTGTTCCTTGCTTTCAAAAACTATCTGTAAAACGCCGCCCGCATATTCGCGGCTGTTTACAATGCCGATATTTTTGATATCCGCGCCGTTTTGACTGAGCAGCGAAACTATCTTTGCAAGTACGCCTTGTTCGTCGGCAATATTCATAAGCAGGGTATGATAATTGTCTGTCCTGCGCTTTACCGCGAAAGTATCACGGTAGCGGCTTGCATCGTCAAATTTTTCGTAAAATGCCTTTTTATCGTTATTTTCAATATCGGCACAGTACTGTTTGAAAACATCCACAAAACGTTCCGCTACGCTTAATATTTCGTCACGGTTTTCAAAACTTATACTTGTCCATATTTCGGGACTTGAAGCCGCAATGCGCGTTGTATCCTTAAAGCCCCCCGCTGCTATAGTATGCATCAGCCTGTCCTCACCGTCAAGCTGTTTTACAACCGCCGCCAGCGCAGATGCGATTATATGCGGAACGTGACTTACCGCCGCCACGATATGGTCGTGATGTTTTGGGTCGATCTGCAAAGGTATTGCACCGATCAGGCTGACAAGTTTTTTAAAATCCTCAAACTCTTCGGCGGTTATATTTTCATTTGGCGCAAGTATATAATAAGCGTTTTCGTAAAGATGTTCATTAGCAGCCGAAAAGCCCGTTTTTTCCGAACCCGCCATAGGATGCCCCGCTATAAATTTTATATCTTTAAATGCCTGCATACGTTTATATATCTCGTATTTTGTACTGCCGACATCTGTTATTATGCAGTCTTTGCCGATAAACGGCAGCAGTTTTTCAACATACTGCGGGATAAGGTCTACAGGGGTACAGATAAATATATATTTACAATCTTTAAAAATTGAAAAATCATCAAGCGAATAATCCGATAACACGCCTTGCGAAACGCCGTCTTTCAGCGGCCCTTCGCTGCGGCTCAAAGCCACCGTATCCGCTTGCGCCCTGCTCTTTACGGCCCTTGCAATACTGCCGCCTATAAGACCAAAGCCGATAATGCCGATTTTTAACATAATGTCACCTCTTTCGGTACATAATATTCTGATTTTATTTTACCATTAAATACCCCTTTGGTCAAGAAAAAATAAAACCGCCCTATTTTCATAAAGCGGTTTTGACGGGTCAAGCTGCTTTGCTTATACCCGAAATATTTTTTATCTTTCTTAATTTTAAATATTCGCTGCCGACATTGTCCTTTTCCCAGCTGCGTACTATCCTATAGCCTATCGGAGAAAAAATTACCTCGCACAAAAGCTCTACTATTGCGCCTACTATTGCGCACACGAAACACTGACCCAAATTCCAGCCGAAGAAATGCAGGCTTACTATAAGCGCGAATGTAAGGTTATCAACAAACTGTCCGATTATTGTGGAAGCGTAGCTTCTGATATAATAAGCGGCGGCATTGTCTTTTTTAAGATGTGTACCGATAAAATCATTTATAACGTTGTTTGTGATGCTTGCCAGCAAAAACGCCGTAACGCTGCCGAAGATTATAAACCAGGAGCCTGCGAGGGTGCTGTTTAATGCGCCGTTTATAACAGCCTCACTGCCGTCAACATAACTTGCGCTCCACTCGCCCGGCATTATCGAAACAAGCCAGAATATAACTGCCACAAATACATTTATAAGTATGG
>CAMNCZ010000290.1 GCA_946534775.1 uncultured Eubacteriaceae bacterium | reverse complement strand
TAGCCTTTATCTGGTTTGAGTTGCTGCCGCTTGCAATAAGGAAATAGTCCGCAATGGGTGATATTTCTCTGATATCAAGCACCTTTATATCTATTGCAAGTTTGTCGTCAAGGCCCTTGTAGGCTGCCTTTACGCCTTCAAAAATATTTTTTTCCATTTTCATTCTCCTTGTTTGATGAATTATAGTTTTTCTTGGTTGACGCGCGCAAAAGAGTCAACTCCCATTTTTAATTCCTCACATTTCTTCCCTATAAAAACTCCTCATAAAAATCCATGGCTTTTTTTCCAAGCGGGTGTATAAGTCGGCTTTTTTTCACATTAAAATCTATCGTGTGTTTCAGTGAAAATGCGACTGCCTTATCAAGGTCTTTATAGGCAAGGTTTTTTATTTCGTCGCGGCCGTCGTAATATCTGCGGCTCGGCTCGAAAAAGTCGGCAAGATAGACTATTTTTTCAAGCACACCCATATCGGGGCGGCCCGTGGTATGGTAGCGTATCGCGTCCAATATCTCTTTATCGGCTATGCCGAATACCGCGCGGGCAAGTTCCGCACCGAGAAACTGATGTGCAAGGTCGGGCTGTTCGGCAAGCACCTTATCTATCTCTACCCCGTACTTTTTGCAAAGTTCAAGTTTTTCCTTGTTAGGGATATCCTTTGCGCAATCGTGCAAAAGTCCCGCCAGATACGCCTTTTTCTCGTCTGCGCCGTGTACCCTCGCCAGTTTCACGCTTTCTTCCGCCACACCTTTTGTATGGATAAAGCGCCTTGAACTAAGCGTTTTTTTCAGTTTTTTTACAATAACTTCCGCCTTTTCCGCCGTCTTTTTATCGGGTGTATAAACATACAGCCTGTTTTTGTAAATATAATTTTCCACATTCGGCGGCAAAAGATACTTTATACTTTTGCCTATACTCACGCGGTTTCTAATATCGGTAGAAGAGATATCAAGCGCAGGCACATCCATAAAAACGGCCTTTTCCACATCCAGCCCCGCGCGCTCAAACTCCGCCGCTATGCTGTTTTTATCGTAGCCCGGGCGGGTAACGACAACTATTTTGCAAAGCGTTTGAAGCTTTGACGGTGTTTTCCAGCTTGATATCATCAGCGCGGCATCTGCACCCGTTATAAAATATATCTCGCAGCTTTTGGGGCACATTTTTCTGAGTGCCCCGAGTGTATCGACCGTATATGTCATACCCGGGCGGTCTATCTCTATGCGCGATACCGTAAAACGCGGGTTGTCCTCCGCCGCTATCGCCGTCATAAGATAGCGATGCTCGTTATCGGATATATTTATGTTTTGCTTGTGCGGCGGCCGTCCCGACGGGATAAACAGCACTTTTTCTATATCAAGCTCCCTGCATACGGTCTCTGCCGTAACAAGGTGCCCGTAGTGTATCGGGTCAAAGGTGCCGCCCATTATCGCAAATTTTTTACAATTTTTTAAAGTGTCCAAAGTATTCATCACGCTTCGTCATATATTTTCTGCAAATACTCGCAGTCGCTGTGGTAACGGCTTTCGTTTGAATTTTCAATAAGCATCGTGATATAGGGTTTCTGCTCTTTCAGGTGCTTAAACAGCGGCGCATAGTTAAACAAGCCCTCGCCCACCTGTTCAAAAGCGACATCGCCGTTTTCGTCAAGCTTAAAGTCCTTTATATGCATTACGGAAACTCTGTCGCCGTAGTATTTGAAAACATTGTCTATAACCTTTTCCTGGTCTTTGTAGTTGTTTCTGTCAAGCAGGTTCACGGGGTCAAGGATAATTTCCACATTCGGCGAATTTATCTCGCGCAGGAAACGCAATGTTATCTCGGGGCTGTAAAGCGTGTGTGTGGCAACGCTTTCAATACCCACTGTAACGCCCAGTTTTTCGGCCGCATCGACTATCTCCCGCATCGATTTCATCAAAAGCTGATAGCAGGCCTCGGTGTAGGTGGCGGGAACTATCTTGAAATTGGGGTCAAAACGTCCCGTTTCCGTACCGACCATATCCGCGCCGATAGCCTTTGCATATTTAAGATGCTCTATAAAAGTGGCCACATTTTTCTGTCTTTCGCTTTCTATGGGGTTTGTGGGGTTGATATAGCAGCCCAGCACCGCAACGTGTATGTTGTTTTCCCTTAATCTTCTGCCGATATAGTAGCCAAGACCCGGGTTGTAGTTGCCAAGCGTAAAATCTATGTCCGATATGGACTTTTTAAACGCAAGCTGCACCAGGTCGATATTGTTTTCCTTCACCTTTGCCAGAAACTCGTCAAAATTCTGTTTTCCTCCAAGGTCGTGTCCTCTCATTCCAAAACTCATAATTGTTACCTCTCTTTCATATTATTTAGTATTTCTTCCCCAAATCTCATATCTTCGGGGGTCGTAAGTTTTATATTTTCGTAGCTGCCCATAACAAGCTTTGTCCTATAGCCCTCTCTTTCGGTCAGCATAGCATCGTCCGTGCCGAGAAAACCGTCGTCAAGCGCCTTTTTATGGGCTTTTATAATAATATCGTATTTAAAGGCCTGCGGTGTCTGCGCCTGCCACAACATTGCGCGGTCGGGCGTGCTTTCGATAAAACCGTCCTTGTCGCTTATTTTTATGGTGTCCTTAACGGGCACGGCAAGTATGCAGCAGCCGTGTTTTTCGGTCTCTTCTATGATGTTTTTTATACATTCGCCGCTTATAAACGGGCGCACACCGTCGTGTATCAGCACCGTTTTGCAGTTTTCGGATACGGCGCAAAGGCCGTTATAAACCGAATACTGGCGCTCGCTGCCGCCTTTTACCACCGACTTCACCTTTTTAAAGCCTGCCGCGATCTCGTCTTTCACATATCCGACATTATCCTCGTTTGTTACTATTATTATCTCGTCTATACACGGCGAATTTTCAAACGCCTCTATCGTGTACGACAAAACGGGCCTGCCGCATAACGGCAAAAACTGTTTCGGGATATTGCTGCCCATTCTTTTGCCGCTGCCCGCCGCAACTATCAAAACAGAATTCATTTGTTTACCTCTT
>CAMNCZ010000289.1 GCA_946534775.1 uncultured Eubacteriaceae bacterium | reverse complement strand
TATGGAAAAACTGCTGTATATAATAATCATTTACGAAATTATAATAAACTTGTTTACCTTTATTTTGTACGGGGTGGACAAATACAAGGCAAAGCGGGATAAATACCGCATACCCGAGGCGCGGCTGATATTTTTTGCGTTTATCGGCGGGGCGTTGGGGGCGTTTATCGGTATGAAGATATTTCACCACAAAACGCTTAAATTGAAATTTAAGGTCGTACCGCTGCTGCTTGTGATGCAAATTGCGGCGGCGGGGTACGGTCTGTATAAATTTATAACACTATATTATTAAAAAAGAGAGGTAGGAGTATATGTTATTACTTGTAAACACAGATCACATTGCGGGGAAAAATTTTAAAGCGCTTGGCTTTGTACAGGGTGTTTCCATTCACCAGGGCAGCACAGGCGGCACAGCGGGTACTTACGGCGTTACCAGCCTTAAAGCTATGGGCGGCGGCGGAGACCTTTTAACGGGTATGCTTGAAAAGGCTCGCGAAGAGGCACAGGAAAAACTCAGGGCGGCTGCCAGGGAACTGGGCGCAGATGCCGTTGTAAACGTTACATATCATTCGGCTATGGTATCCCCGAGTGCAACGGAGATAGTATATTCGGGTACGGCTGTTAAGGTATCCACACGCAGCTGAATATAGGAAAAAAATTTAAAAGAGATATTATAAAGATATTATGAAGAAAGTACTGATAATTGCTAATCAATTTCCGCCTATGGGCGGCAGCGGCGTACAGCGCAGCGTTAAATTTGTTAAACATTTAAGGGCCTTCGGCTATGAACCCGTGGTTTTTACCCGTGAAGTGGGCAATATGCCGCTTAAAGACGAGACCCTTTTAAAAGATGTGCCCGAGGGTGTAAAGATATATCGCACAAAACCGTGGGAAGCGCCCGAGGCGCAGGGGATAATGCGTATACCCGGCAAAGTGTTGGGCAAATTAATTATACCCGACAGCGCAAGGCTATGGATGGAAAACTCCAAAAAAGAAGTGCTTGAGGTCATAAAAAAAGAGGGTATAAACATAATTTATACTACATCCGCGCCCTACAGCGACCATCTTCTCGGCCGCTATATAAAGCGCAAAATGCCCGAAATAAAGTGGGCGGCGGATTTCAGGGACGAATGGACAAACAACCCCTACACCCTCGATAACCCCTATAATCCCATAAGGACAAAGATAGAAAAGGATATGGAATATTCCGTACTTACGCAGGCGGATATGCTTATCACAAACACGCCCGTAATGCGCAAAAACTTTATCGAAAACAACAATTTAAAGGGCGATAATTTTTTTGTTATACCAAACGGCTATGACGAAGAGGATTTTAAGGGCCTTGAAATAAAACAGGCGGATAACGATAAATTCACTATGGTATACACGGGCGCTCTTTACGGCAGAAGACGCCCCGATACTTTTTTTGAGGCGCTTAAACAGCTTAAAGCCGAGGGGAAAATAAAGCCCGAAACATTTTTGGTAAAATTGATAGGCAATTATCATAAGGATAAATTGCAGGCGCAGATAGACAGTTTCGGCCTTACAAAAGAGTTTGAGATAGTCGGTTATGTGCCGCATAACGAATGTATCGCGCATCAGCTCAGCGCCGACAGTCTGGTGCTGATAGAGGGCACGGGCCGCGGTGCGGAGGCCTTTTATACAGGCAAAATTTTTGAATATATGAACACGGGCAAACCCGTTTTGGCTATCCTGCCCGAAAACGGCGCGGCAGCCGACCTTGTGCGCAAAAGCCGCATCGGTGTTGTGGCGCATACCGACACCGTGGAAAAAATAAAGGATATAATTTTTGATTACTACGATAAATGGACAAGGGGCGAATTGACTTTCGACCCCGACCGCAGCGTTATAGAGGGCTTTGAAAGAAAGGCGCTGACTGCGGAACTTGCAAAGGTGTTCGACAAAATGTAAAAAAATCCGACAAATCGGAGGTGAGTAAGTGAAAATACTGCATTTTATTAGCGGGGGCGATACGGGAGGCGCAAAGGCGCACGTTTTATCGCTGCTGGACAGTTTAAGAAAAAAGAATATAGATGTCGGCCTGCTGTGTATAATGGAAGGTATTTTCACCGACGAGGCGCGTGAAATGGGTATTCCCATAACCGTAATACCGCAGGAAAAACGCTATGATATATCGGTAATAAAAAAAATAAAGCGTTTTATTATCGACAGCAAGTGCGATCTGGTGCATTGTCACGGCGCACGCGCAAATTATATCGCGCTGTTTATTATGAACAGCCTTGATGTGCCGTTTGTGACTACGCTGCACAGCGACTACAAACTGGATTTTGTCGGAAATTTCTTTAAAAATTTGATATTTACGCCGATAAATGCGTTTGCTCTGCGGCGGTTCAAACATATACTTACGGTCACAAACGCTTTCAGACAAATGCTTATCGACCGCGGTTTCAAGGAAGAGAGGCTGAATGTTATATACAACGGCATCGATTTTTCAAAGGATATCTCAAAGCTTGACAAGGCCGCGTTTTTAAAGCATTTTGGCCTTGAATATACCGAAAACACCGTGTTTATCGGTATTGCGGCAAGGTTTGATGCGGTAAAGGGCGTAAATGTTTTTCTGGAGGGCGTAAAGCGGTTCTGCGAAATGCTGCCCGATGCGGACGTTGCCTTTCTTCTGCCCGGTTCGGGTGAGATGGAAGAGGAACTGAAAAAATACGCTGCGGACAATGACCTTAAAAAAGCACATTTTTTGGGTATGATAACCGATGAGAACATAATGAACGGTTTTTACAATACCGTTGATGTGAACTGCCTTACATCCTATTCCGAAAGTTTCCCCTACGCTTTGCTTGAGGGGGCGAGGGCAGGAAAAGCGAGTGTTGCGACTGCGGTAGGCGGCATAGTCGAGATGATAGACGACGGCGAAAACGGCAGGCTTGTAGCTTCGGGAGACAGCGGCGCCCTTGCGGATGTATGGAAAACTCTTTACGAAAACAAGCAGCTTCGCGCTGAATACGGCGAGGCTTTCAATAAAAA
>CAMNCZ010000288.1 GCA_946534775.1 uncultured Eubacteriaceae bacterium | reverse complement strand
ATTAATATATAAAATTCTTGAAAAAACAATATATATATGGTATAATTTTTTTATGCAATCCACAATCATATAATCGTAGGATAGTAAAATCATACTATTTAAATAGCTATACCCGATATTCGCCGTGAACCGCTGCCATATCGGGGCGCAATGGGGTGAATCGAGATTTGAAAAATATTTTAAAACAGGAACGCGACAATTCTATTCGACTGGCAATGCCGATAATGATAGGCACTGTATTCAACGTAATAATGGCTATAATAACAGGAATTTTCGGTCTGCCGATATATTTTGACACGGCAGGTACGATATGCGTGTCGATGGTCGGCGGCTTTTTCCCGGGCATCACTACGGCCGTTATCACAAACATTATATGCTCGTTTTTTGACAAAAGCGCAATGTACTTCACCTTTATAAACGCGCTTATTGCCATATTTACGGTGCAGTTTGCCAAAAAGAACAAATTTCACAGCATTCTTTCTGTGGTTGGCTTTATACTGCTTACGGGTATATTCAGCGGCTTATGCAGCTCCGTTGTGCAGTGGGGTCTGTTCGGCGGGCCCGTCAACTCGGGTATCCTTTCAATAACCGAAGCCGCGCAGAGTGGCGGAAAAAGGTTTGCGTTTTTCGTTTTCATTAATGTAGTTTTGTGCATTTTCGACAAAAGCGTGTGTACGGCCATCGCTCTTGCCGCATACAAATTTATCCCGTCCCAAAAAAAGCTCGATATAAGAAACAGTATGTGGAAACAGCGCCCTCTTTCCGCTGCCGAGACCGATAATATCACCAAGCAGACGGGAAACATAAAAAACTCACTCAGTACAAGGATATCTCTTGTGCTTATCAGCGTATCCACCGCACTTACCGTTATTATGGTGTGGGTTATGTTCGGGTTCTATGCCGACAATATAACGGACGAAAAGACCCAGACTGCCGAAAACATCGCCACTTTTGCCGCGGAAATGATAGATGGCGACAAGATATCGGATTTTCTGATACAAAGGCAGGAAGACCCGCAGTACGAGCAGACAAAGCTTATGCTGCACAAGATACTTGACAATACCGCAGGGCTGAACAAGCTTTATGTGATAATGGCAAACGAACGCGGCATTACATATATATTCGATTTATCGTCGGGCAAGGGCGTAGTGACCCATTCACCCGGAAAATTTGTCCCTGCCGACAAAACTATGACATACCACGCTTCTATGCTTGAAAACGCAAAAATAGACCCCATTAAGACGGGTTCGGGCAAAAACACCATCGTTACTGCGTTTGCCCCCGTTTTTGACTCTTCGGGAAAGTGTGTTTGCTATACCTGCGCGGATGTTACGTTTACGGATGTAAACAATTATGTGCTGCACCTGCTTTTCCGAATAATACTTGTGATAGCAAGTTTTCTTATGCTGATAGTTTCCTACGCTATCCGGACGACCAACAAATACATAGTTTACCCCATAAACAGTATGGCAGCCTGCGTTGACGAGCTTACAGCCGAAGGCGGCGACCAGGAAAACCTTGATGAAAACGTGCGCAGGATAGAGTCGCTTGAAATAACCACAGGCGACGAAACGGAAAAACTTTATCAGGCAATATGCAGAATGACCGCCAACCAGGCGGAGCAGATACGCGATATCAGATATTTCACAGATTCTACCGCCAAAATGCAGGACGGCCTTATCATAACTATGGCAAATATGGTTGAAAACCGCGACTCCGACACGGGCGCACACATTCAGAAAACCGCCGACTATGTAAGGATAATCGTGGAAGGCCTGAAGAAAAAGGGATATTACGCAGACAAGATAACAAACAAATACATATCCGATATAGTCAGTTCCGCACCTCTTCACGATGTGGGCAAGATAAACATTTCGGATACCATACTTAACAAGCCCGGCAAACTGACCGACGAAGAATACGAGATAATGAAAACGCACACCACGGCGGGCAAGCAGATAATAGAAAACGCCATAAATATGGTAAAAGGCGAAAACTATCTTAAAGAAGCACGCAATATGGCGGCTTATCACCACGAGCGCTGGGACGGCAAGGGCTACCCCGAAAAATTACAAGGTGAGATAATACCGCTTTCGGCGCGTATTATGGCAGTGGCGGACGTGTTTGACGCACTCACCTCGCCGCGAGTTTACAAGCCCGCTTTTCCGTTGGAAAAGGCGCTTAAAATTTTGCAGGAGGGTTCGGGAACTCAGTTTGACCCCAAGTGTATAGAGGTCTTTATGGATTCTCTGCCCGAGGTAAAAAAAGTTGTAAGAAAATACAACCAGGATCTGTAGGAGGTGGGCCTTGATATGAAACATACCAAAATAAGAACACTTTTGGCCGCCACCGCCTTGATCTGCGGTTTATCGGGCAGTTTTAGCGGATATGGCACAGCCTTTGCGGCAGACAGCATCAACACCGGCGGAGGAGGATATGCCGTTACGGGCGAAAACCAAAACATCGGTTTTATGGCGCAGGTGTACGACTCGGCAAACGGTTTGCCCGCTTCCGAAGCAAACTATGTGCTTAGCGCAAGCAGCGGATATATATGGATAGCAGCTTACAGCGGCATTATCCGATATGACGGTTCGGTTTTTGAAAGACAGAACTCCGCAAGCGGCCTTACAAACGGCCGAGGCCTTTACGAGGACAGCCAAGGCAGGATATGGGTCGGCACCAATGACAACGGCGTAGTGGTGATAGACGGCGAAGAGACCACACACTTTACCTATAAAGACGGTCTCCCCTCCTCCTCCATACGCACCTTTGCGGAGGACCCCGAGGGAAATATATTTATCGGCACAACGGCGGGCATCGCCTACGCCGACCCCGAAATGAATATGCACACGCTTTATGACGAAAGACTTAGCGGAAAACGCGTGCTTAAACTAATGGCGAACAAACAGGGTACCATCTACGGCCAGACGACGAGCGGCGCGATCTTTTCAATAGACTCCGCCAAAATATCGGAGTATTACGAAAATACGGAACTTGGCATAGAAAAGGTCAATACACTGCTTATCGACCCCGACAATGACGATAAA
>CAMNCZ010000287.1 GCA_946534775.1 uncultured Eubacteriaceae bacterium | reverse complement strand
CAAGACTGTTGCCCGGCTTTGCGGACGGATTCTATCTCTCTGCAGCAAGTTTTACACACATATGCAAAGACGCTGTACCGCAAGAAAGCGCTACCGCATCCTTCATTCCGAGATATTTAGCAACGCCTTTTTCAAGTTCATTTATATTTTTTCCAATCGTGCTGACCCAGTTTGTCTCTATCGCCTCTTTAACAAAGAACAGCTCCTCGCCGTGCATTGTAGGCGAAGACAGCCATACTTTGTCTTCACACGCTTTAATTCCGTTAAATCTGCTGTCACCCAAAATGTTGTCGGCATCAACGCAACTTCCGTTTACCGTTGGAATTTTCGTAGTCATTTTTCTGCCCCTTCTCGCTATATATTAATCTCTTCTGAATAGATCTCTTGTATATACCTTATCCTCAACATCGTCAAGGACAGGGTCGTATCTGTTTGCGATTATCGCATCGCAGCTTTTTTTGAACTTTTCGACGTCATTTACGACCAGACTGCCGAAGAAAGTTGTGCCGTCTTGAAGTGTCGGTTCGTAGACGATAACCGTTGCGCCCTTGGCTTTGATGCGTTTCATAACGCCCTGAATACTGCTTTGGCGGAAGTTATCGCTGTTGCTTTTCATAGTGAGCCTGTAAACGCCCACTATCAGCGGCCTTTCCTTTTCGGCGTTCCACATTGAATTGGCCGTGTAGTAGCCCGCCTTTTCAAGCACTCTGTCTGCGATAAAATCTTTTCTTGTGCGGTTGCTTTCGACTATTGCCGTCATCATATTCTGAGGAACATCGGCATAGTTGGCAAGCAGCTGCTTTGTATCTTTCGGCAGGCAGTAGCCGCCGTAACCGAAACTCGGGTTGTTATAGAAATCGCCGATTCGCGGGTCAAGGCTGACACCTTTTATGATATCTGCCGTATTAAGGCCCTTCATCTCGGCATAAGTGTCAAGTTCGTTAAAATAACTTACTCTGAGCGCCAGATATGTGTTTGCAAACAGCTTGACCGCCTCTGCCTCGGTAAAGCCCATGTGCAGCACTTCTATATCTTTTTTCTCGGCACCCTCAACCAAAAGGCTTGCAAACGTTTTTGCAGCTTCTTTTGTTTTATCGTCGCAGGAAACGATTATTCTGCTTGGATAGAGGTTGTCGTAAAGCGCTTTCGACTCTCTCAAAAATTCGGGACTGAAAATAATTCTGTCCGTCTTGTATTTTTCACGCACCCTTTGTGTATAACCAACGGGGATAGTGCTTTTTATGACCATAATCGCCGTATCGGAACTTTCAAGTACCAATTCGATAACGCTTTCGACCGCGCTGCAATCGAAGAAATTTTTTTGAGGATCGTAGTTGGTCGGCGCCGCAACAATAACAAAATCCGCATCTTTATACGCCGATTTTCCGTCCGTTGTTGCCGTAAGATCGAGTTTTCTTGTACCCGCCTTTGCCTCTTCAAGATACTTTTCAATATACTCATCCTGAATGGGGCTGACATAATTATTAAGATTTTCGACTTTTTCGGGGACTATATCGACCGCCGTAACATGATTATGCTGCGAAAGCAAGACCGCAAGCGACAAACCGACATAACCCGTACCCGCAACTGCAATATTCATTTTTATCTTCCTTATCTATAGTATTTTTTGTACCATTCTGCGAATTTACGCAGACCTTCGCGTATGCCTATCTTCGGCGTAAAACCGTAGTCTTTTTCAAGACCCGTCGAATCGGCATAAGTCACGGGAACGTCACCCGGCTGCATACCGACCAATTCCCTGTGGCCCTCAAAATCATAATCTTTCGGCAAAACGTCCGCTCTTACAAGTTCTTCCTGCAAGGTGCTGATATAGTCCAAAAGATTTTCGGGCTGACCGCCGCCGATATTGTAAAGAGCGTAAGGCGGTATCGGCAAGCCGTCCTCGCCTACGGCTTTTTCGGGCGCGCCCTGCATAATGCGGTAAATGCCCTCGACAATATCGTCTATATAGGTAAAATCGCGCTTCATATCGCCGTAATTGAAAATTTTAATGTTTTCGCCTTTAACAAGCCTGTTCGTTGCCGAAAAATAGAACATATCGGGACGTCCCGCAGGTCCGTAAACAGTAAAAAACCTAAGCCCCGTTGACGGAATGTTGTAAAGTTTTGAATAGCTGTGCGCCAACAGCTCGTTGCTTTTCTTTGTTGCCGCATAGAGGCTTACGGGGTTGTCCACCTTGTCGTCGGTGCTGAACGGCACTTTTTTGTTGCCGCCGTAAACGCTGCTGCTGCTTGCATAGACAAGATGTTCAACGGGATGATTTCTGCAAGCCTCAAGGATATTGTAAAAGCCTATAAGGTTGCTTTCGATATAAACATCGGGGTGGTCGATACTGTAGCGCACACCCGCCTGCGCGGCAAGGTTGACAACAACATTAAATTTATATTCGTTAAAAAGATTTTCGACCAAGGCCTTATCGGCAATGGAACCCCTGACAAATATATGCTTGACAGCCGATTTTTCGGCAGCCTTATTTACAAGAGAAAGACGGTATTCTTTAAGGGCGGGGTCGTAATAATCGTTCATATTGTCAAGGGAAACGACAACACCGCCGTTAAGTTCTTTCAACAGCCTTAACACCAGATTTGCGCCGATAAATCCCGGTGAACCCGTAACAAGTATTGATTTGTTATTTAATTCGATCGCTGTTTTCATAGCAAAACCCCTTCTCATTTTCCCAAGATATTTCGTATTGCTAAACTACGCGTTTTTACATATAACTTTTTAAATTATACACCAAAAACGCTGATTTTTCAAGTTGTTTTTCTATTTTTCGTTTGCCAATTTTTTCGGCACCGATTTTAAATTGACTATACACATTGCACATACAATTAACAATATTCAATTATAAAGGCTTAAAAACGCAGTATTCGGGTACAAATAAAAATATATGCAATAAAAAAGGAGAGAAAATCAAAATAATTCTCCCTCCAATCACAATATCGGTTAAAACATACCTGTATTTTTTTCAGTCTCAGCCCAAGATCTCTTCGGATCTCTGCAATGCGGCGGCTATCACCTGATCCAT
>CAMNCZ010000286.1 GCA_946534775.1 uncultured Eubacteriaceae bacterium | reverse complement strand
TGACGTGTCGATAACCTTGCCGTCCTTTACGGCTGCAAGTGAAGAACCGTTGCCGAGGTGGCAGGTGATTATCTTTGTGCCTTCTGCCTTGCCGCCGAGCATTTCGATAGCACGCTTTGTTACAAACTTGTGGCTTGTGCCGTGGAAGCCGTAACGGCGTATATCGTATTTCTCGTAATATTCGTAGGGAAGAGCGTACATATAAGCCTTGGGAGGCATTGTAGCGTGGAAAGCGGTATCAAAAACGGCTACGTTTGGCTTGCCGGGCATAAGTTTTTCGCAAGCCTCGATACCCATAAGGTTAGCAGGCATGTGAAGAGGGCCGAGAGGAATACATTTTTTCATTGTTGCCATCTTGTCGGCATCAACAAGCATAGAGTCGCTGAAATACTTGCCGCCGTGAAGTACGCGGTGGCCGATACCGTCGATCTCGTCAAGGCTTGATATAACGCCTACTTCGCTGTCTGTAAGCTTGTCCATTACAAGCTTGATAGCTGCGCCGTGGTCGGGAAGGGGCTGTTCAAATACAACTTTGTCCTTGCCCGTAGGTGTGTGCTGAAGGTTTGAACCCTCAATACCGATCCTCTCTACAAGACCCTTTGCGAGTACTTCGTTTGAGTCCATATTGTAAAGCTGGTATTTAAGTGATGAGCTTCCGCAGTTGATTACAAGAATTTTCATTTAATCTGTTTCTCCTTTTAAAAATATTGACTTTTAAAAATATTGACTTATCGTGACCGCCGCAATATTTTTGGCGGTCACGATATGATTACCAAATTATTCAGCTAACTGTGCCTGTACTGCCGTGATAGCAACAACGCCTACGATATCTTCTGCGTAGCAGCCGCGTGAAAGATCGTTTACGGGCATTGCAAGGCCCTGAAGTACGGGACCGTAAGCCTCTGCCTTTGCAAGACGCTGAACAAGCTTGTAACCGATGTTGCCTGCTTCAAGGCCGGGGAATACAAGTGTGTTTGCGTGACCTGCAACCTTGCTGTCGGGTGCTTTTAATTTTGCAACGGTTTCGTCAAGTGCGGCATCAAGCTGTAATTCGCCGTCTACTTCTATCTCGGGATATTTTTCCTGCGCGATCTTAACAGCTTCCGCAACCTTTGTTACATCGTCGTCCTTTGCGCTGCCCTTTGTCGAGAAGGAAAGCATAGCTACCTTAGCTTTTTCGCCCGTAAAGGACTCGAAGCTTTCTGCCGAAAGTTTTGCTATTTCAGCAAGATGTTCGCTGTCGGGATGTATCTGAACCGCGCAGTCTGCAAATACGAATAAGCCGTTTGCACCCAAGTCGCAGTTGGGAACTTCCATTACAAAGAAACCCGATGCGGAGCTTACGCCCGGTTTGCATTTAAGTATCTGAAGAGCGGGACGGATAGTGTTTGCGGTAGAGTGGCAAGCGCCCGAAACGGCGCCGTCTGCATCGCCGCATTTACACATCATACACGCATAGAACATATAGTCGTCTTCTATCTGCTTCTGAGCGATCTCGGGTGTAAGTGTCTGGCCTTTTCTTTCGTAAGCCTTTGCCCTTAATTCAACAAATTTGTCGATATACTTCTGCTTGTTGGGGTCGTTAAAGGGGTCAACAATAGTTGCACCGCTGATGTCATAGCCTGCGCCGTGCTCCTTGATCTCATCGGGAGTACCGATAATAACGATGTTTGCAAAGTCTTCCTTTAATATCTGCTCTGCGGCAGCATAAGTCCTTTTATCCATAGACTCGGGAAGAACGATGGTCTTTTTGTTGCTTTTTGCCTTAGCTTTGATTGTTTCTAAAAAGTTCATTGATTAAATGCTCCTTTCTTTTGTATGTCTTTGGGACATATTTCTATGTCTATTATACTACTGTTTCAAAAATATTACAATACTATTTTTTTATTATTACAAAAACTTTTTTTGGTAATTTATTTTCCTTGTATTTTTATACGATATATGTTATAATGTTTTAAAATGGTAAATATGCGGAAAAAGTCGATAAAATGGCCGGTTTTCGCTTGTTAAGAAATGTGGATGAATAAAAATGAGAGGGTTTTAAAACAGGAGGATTTTATGAAGAAAAACAAAATTGCAAAACGTCTTATAGCGGTCGTTTTGGCAACAGCGACAGCTTGCAGCGTCAACGTATATGCGTTCGATACGGTGGCGGAAGATACGGCGCAGGAGTACGTTGAAGAAGAAATAACGAACACGGCACAAAATACGGAACTACCGAAACAAGCAAAAGCCGTTGACGAAGAAAATACAGACGAAGACGCGGAAAGCAGCATTAATATCGTTGATGTGCAGCCGCAGCTGTCATCGGAAAAAAACGATATGTCCGAGATGTACATACCGGAGACGGATGATTCGCCTTTGAGCGCTTTTTCGGAAGATGACAAAGAAGACGAAAAAGAAGATGAAGAAGATGTGAGTTATGCGCCCGAAAATGACCCGGAGTATCTTGCGTTTATAAAAAAATTAAAGGAAAAGAATGCGGCCGAAACGGATCCCGACGATATGGTGTACAATGTAGTTCTTACGCCGTCGAAATACGGCCTTTCAAAGTCTGTGTGCGTGGATAAATACGGCAATATTCTGGACGATAAAACGCAGATTTTTACCAAGCAGGACAGGGCGGACACTTTCCCTTCAAAATATGATGCAAGAAATTATATACAGGTGACACCCGCTAAAAGTCAGGGCAGTGCGGGAAGCTGCTGGGCATTTACGTTTGCGGCTGTATCCGAGATATCTATGATAAAGGATAAATTGACAAGTTCGGATATCGACATTTCGGAATCGCATGCGGTATGGTACACAAACCGTTCGGGGTCATCAAAAAACGACGACGATACAACAAAAGGTGACGGCCGTAATTACGAATCTCCGTATTCTGCGGGCGGTGATCCTCTTTTAGCGGCTTATTCGGCGCTTTCGGGCAGAGGTGCGGAACTTGATATATATGCGCCTTTCTATAATAAAGCCGAGGATTTTTCAAAAATGAATTTTGATGATGACGCACAGCGTTATATAAGTGAATACAGGCTAAAAGCAGCCTATAT
>CAMNCZ010000285.1 GCA_946534775.1 uncultured Eubacteriaceae bacterium | reverse complement strand
TTTCGATACATCCGCATCCGCCGAAACTATTTTGTTTGAAAGGCCGTACATTCCCGAATCCAGCACAAAATCGACCCTTGTTTTTGAAAACGCGGGGTTGTAGAACGGGTCCTTTCTGTTTAAGGCGGGGTGCTTTTTGTAAAGCCGTGCAAGTTCCGTTACAAGCCTGTTGAATTTTGCCTTGTTTTTAAGGTCGTCGCCGCGGCTTACCGACTCATAGTGCAAAAGTACGGCATCATTTCTGACAACATTGTAAAATCCCGCCTCATACAGCTTGAAACAAAGGTCCACATCATTGTATGCGATAGGGAAAGTTTCGTCAAAACCGCCCACTTTATCGAATTTTTCGCGGTCCACGCAAAGGCAGGCCGCTGTTACGGCTATCCAGTTATATTCAAGCTTGTTGCGGCAGAAATACTGCGGAACACGGTCGTCCGAGTGCGCAAAAGCGTGACACGCACCCGCGCCGATATTTATAACACCGCAGTGCTGTATTTCGCTGCCGCCCGGATAAAGCAGTTTTGCGCCGACAGCGCCTGTGTGTGCAAGTGCCGCGTGACCAATGATCCGCCCGAGCCATTCGGGCGCAACAACTTCCGTATCGTCATTTAAAAACAGCAGAAAATTGCCTTTTGCCGCCTTTGCACCCGTATTGCACATTTTTGAAAAGTTAAAATCCTCTTTTTCGTATTTATATAAAATGCCGTATTTATCACATAATTCCGTGTATTTTTGGCGCTGTTCATCACTGCTGCCGTTATCTGCAACAATAATTTCGTAATTTTTAAATGCCGTTTTTTCTTTTACCGACTCTATGCAGCGTTTTATCACATCAAAATTATCTTTTGACGGTATTATTATGCTGACAAAGGCATTTTCGGGTGCATCATATACAACGCGGTACTGGCGCACCTGCGGTTCCAAAACCACTTTCCCCTTTAAATCACGGCGTGCAAGCGCCTCTTGTTTTGATTTAAGTGCGGCCTGCATAACGTATGGTTTTTCTCCCTGATCTCCCGCCGTTGAACCCGCACGCAGGCGCCAATGATACAAAATTTTCGGGATATGGCAGATACGGTCGGTCTTTTCGGTAAAACGCAGGGTAAAGTCGTAATCCTGCGCACCCTCAAAACCTGCGCGCAATCCTCCGATATCATTTACGATACTGCGCCTGTATGCCGAAAGATGGCTTGTATAATTGTGGCTCATAAAGGTATCGGGCGACCAGTCGGGCTTGAAATGCGGGAAAAAGCGCACTCCGTTTTCGTCAAGTTTGTCCTCGTCACTGTAAATAAAATCTATGGTCTTATCGTCGTTCACAGCGCGCGTAAACTCATACAAAGCGTTTGGCGCAACGGTATCATCGCAGTCCGTAAAGACGATATATTCACCCTTTGCGGCCTCAATACCCGTATTTGTACAGCGCGATATATGGCCGTTTTCGCTGCGGTAAATAACGGTTATTTTTTCGTTGTCCCTGTAGCTTTCAAGCACACGCGGCACATCTTCAAGCGTGGACTTGTCATCTACCAATATAAGTTCAAAATTATCCAATGTCTGCGCAAGTACGGAGTCTATGCACTCGCGCAGTATATTCTCCTCCACGTTGTAAACGGGTATAACAAAGGAAAACAGCGGTTTATAAGCAAGTTCTTCCGTATAATATATATCTTTTTCGGTGTTTTCGATAAAACGCTCGTAAATGTTTTTTTCGGTCTTGCCGCCGCTTAAAATTTTGTCGATAAGCCCGACCACACCGCCGCGCACGGGCAGAGTGCCCTGTTTTTGTCTGTTTCTTATCAAAAAAACCGTCGTTGTAAATCCGTAGCTTTTTATATACCCCCAAACGCGCTGAAATACGTTTGGCGCCTTTTCGTTTTTATCCATCTATATCTCCTTAAAAATACAACAAAAACGCCTGTACAGCCATTTCACACAAAAACAAGCTGTACAAGCGCCATATAAATTACTGTGCCAAGGCCGATACTGAGCAGATTGTTCCTTTTCCAAATATGCAGCAGCACCACCGCAAGGCCCGCAATAAGCTTGGGCACAAAGGTATTAAGGTCAAAACCGCCGCCGCAAAGGCAGTAGACCACCAGTATTGCAATAACCGCACTCGGCAGGCGGCTGCCCACATACAAAACCGTTTTTGACGGCTTTTTTCTGCCAAAAAGCAAAAACGGAAATGCGCGCGTAAAAAACGTAGCAGCCGTTGAAATTGCAATTATTAAAACCGAATATTTAAAATCAATCGGCATTTTTCTCCGTCTCCTTTTTTTCGTCTATCTTTTGGTTTATCAAAAGGCCGCCGACACTTACCGCAAGTGCAGGCAGCAGAAATTTATCGCCGCCGAGTGCGGTTATAAACACAATGCCCGCAGCCGCGCCTATAAGCGCAGGCGTATGATTTTTATTGTTAAGCCACTGTTCGGTAAAAATAACTATAAACAGCGCCGTCATTGCAAAGTCCACACCCGTAACATTAAAGGTGATAAGGCTGCCTATCAGCGCGCCAAGCGTACATCCCGCTATCCAATAGGAGTGGTCGAGCAGTGCCATAAGAAACCTTGTGCGCTTGAAATCAAGCCCTTCGGGTATATTTGTACCCCACAAAAGCGAGTATGTTTCATCGGTAAGCGACCATATCATATAAGGATAGGCCTTGCCCATTTTTTTAAAATCTTCTATAAAAGTAAGGCCGTAGAAAATATGCCTGCACTGCACGGAAAGCATCAGCACCAGCGCAGCCACGGCACCCGTGTGCTTTTGCAGCATATCCACCAGCAAAAACTGCCCCGACCCCGCATAAACAAGCACCGCCGTAAAAAACGACCATATAAAATTGTATCCCGCGTTCTGAAACAGCAGGCCAAACGCCATACCCATAAATATATACCCAAGCATTACGGGTATGGTGCGTATAAATGCAAATTTAAGTTCTTTTCTCATTTTATTACCTGAATTTTTTTTGATTTTTTCTATTTGCGACGGAGTGTAAATTATCATTTACGCTGCGAAATACGACGGACTTCTGACGAAGTCCTATAACC
>CAMNCZ010000284.1 GCA_946534775.1 uncultured Eubacteriaceae bacterium | reverse complement strand
TATCTTTTCAATATCTTCCCTGAACCCCATATTCAGCATCTCATCGGCCTCGTCCAGCACAACATAGCTTACACTGTGCATTTTCAGTGTATGCCGCTTTATATGGTCGATAACGCGGCCGGGTGTTCCCACAATTATATTGACACCTTTTTTCAGTGCCTTTATTTGTTCCGTTATCGGTTGTCCGCCGTACACCGCAAGCACTTTTACATTTTCCGTGTATTTCAGCAGCCGCCTTATTTCGCCGCATATCTGTATTGCCAGTTCTCTTGTCGGCGCAAGTATCAGCGACTGCAATACATCTTCGTTTTTATCTGTTTTTTCTATGCAAGGTATAGCGAAAGCCGCCGTTTTGCCCGAACCTGTTTTCGCCTGCCCTATAACATCCTTTCCGCCTAATATTGTTTCGATCGTTTTAGCCTGTATAGGTGTTGCCTCGACAAAACCCATATCTTCCGCAGCACGTTTAAGCTGCGACGATATCGGCAGTTCTTCAAATTTCATTTTCTTTTCCTTCCTATTTAGTGTCTGTTTAGTATTTAATTATATTCTATTTGTTTTTTATCAGCATTTCCAGTTCCAAAGAAAAATCGGTAATATACCTGTCTGCGGCTGCCTCCACTGCCTTTTCTCTTTCCTCGCTTCTTCCGTCGTATACGCCGACTGTATACATTCCCGCTTTTTTAGCGCTTTCAAGTCCCTGCACTATATCCTCGTACACGATACAATTTTTCGGCTCAACGCCCATCATTTCGGCACATTTCAGATAAATATCGGGGCTTTCCTTGTTCGGCAGCCCCAAAGTGCCGTCCGCAAAGGCATCAAAGCACTCCGTTATAGCATATTTTTTTAAAACAGGCAGATAAAATTCGGGATTAGATGCCGTTGCCAGCCCTACTTTATGATTTTTTCTTTTTAAAAAACGTATATACTCAACAACACTTTCCTTTAACGTCACATTTTTCTCATACTCTTTAACCGCACCTTTATGCCATTCTTCCATTATTTCTTCCACAGTTTCTACTATATTATATGCGGTCTTTGTAAAAACAGCTCCCTCATAAAAACTCATTGTGGCGATCTTGTCGGCATATTCGGGCGGCATCGCCATATTTCGTTTTTCAAAGAAATCCTTATCCAC
Source organism: uncultured Eubacteriaceae bacterium (assembly GCA_946534775.1). GTDB lineage: Bacteria > Bacillota > Clostridia > Lachnospirales > CAG-274 > RGIG4310. The sequence goes on along the minus strand of CAMNCZ010000284.1, from coordinate 1,916 downwards.
TTTCTTCCACAAATAGGAAGAATTTGCTATTGTTCCGTCAAAATCGAAAATATATCCCATTTTATCCCTCTTTCTGAATTCTTTAAAAAAACTTTTCATTATATCCGCACATTCTTCCGCCAGCACCCCCGATACTATCTCCGCCTGATGATTAAAGCGGCTGTCATTAAGCAGATTATATACCGAACCGACACAACCCGCTTTTTTATTCGGCACTCCGTAAACAACTCTCGGCACGCGCGCCTGCAGCATTGCCCCTGCGCACATCGGGCACGGTTCAACGGTCACATACAGCGTACATTCCTCAAGTCTCCAGTCCCCCATACAGCCGCAGGCCTCATTTATGGCCGTTATCTCCGCGTGTCCCAGCGCATTGTTATCTCTCATCCGTGTATTAAAGCCGCGTCCTATCACCTTGTCTTTGTACACAATAACGCAGCCTATCGGTATTTCTCCTATCTTGCGCGCTTCTTTTGCCTGTTCCAGCGCCAGCCTCATATATTTCTCGTGTTCCATAATTCTCCTTTACTATTAACAAAATTTCAATTTATTTTTAACTAACTATTGCATATTTTTCCGAAAAGTGCTATACTTGTATTATAATATTTTAATAAAAAATCAGAACCAGGGGGCGTATTTATGGCAAACTTTACATTCAACAAAAAAGGTGGTTACGAAACTGTAGAGGTCGATAAGCATATCGAAAACCTTGAACAGCAGATAAAAATCTATAAAGATCAGTCCGAAACCATCGCAAATGCTATGCTCAGCGCGCAGCGTGCCGCTGACAATATGATCAAGGTATCGACCGAAGATGCCAAAAAACTTATTGACAACGCAAAGGCCGAAGCCGAGAAGATCATCGAAGACGCTAAGGCCGAGGCCGAGACCCTCACTGCCGAAAGCAAAACCGTTCATTCCAAGGCAGTTGCCGAGGCCGAAGCAGAAAAGGCAAGAATACTTGAAGAAGCAAACGACCTTGCCGCTGCACTTCGTTCAAATGCAAAAGAACAGTTTGACGACATTAAAACAAATATATCACAACAAAAGAAATTAATCAACAGCTTTTCGAGTGATTACAATGCATTTTTTGAAAAAATTTTCAATTCGGGTATCGTTGAGGAATATCAGGCACTTCGTGATAAATATGTCGGTGCCGCTCAGAAAGAGAACATCGAAAGCATCGGCGTTCACCTCGATAAGGTAACGGAGATAGCAGACGAACTTATGAACCCCAAGAAAGGCAGCGCCGATACATCCGATACAATTATAAAGCCTGTCGAAGCACCTAAGGCCGAAGATAAGCCTATCGAGGCGCCCAAGCCCGAAGATAAGCCACTTGAGGCGCCCAAAGCCGAAGACAAGCCAATTGAAGCGCCTAAAGCCGAAGAAATCAAGCCCTTTGAGGCGCCCAAAGCCGAAGAAATCAAGCCCTTTGAGGCGCCCAAACCCGAAGACAAGCCCGTTGAGGCTCCCAAGCCTGTACAGTCCAACGCAGGCGCAGCTGTAACAGCGGCAGTAGCGGCAGCAGCAAAAAATACAGAGGCAGCAACACCCGTAACCCCCGCTGCACCGACTGCTCCTACAACTCCCGCGCCACAGTCGGCATCGGCAATACCCGCTCCTAAGCCCGCTGCACCTGCTGCTCCTACAACACCGCAGCAGCCCGCAAGCAGCGGCGCCGATATTTTAAGCCGCGTTAAAGCAGGTTTCGGTAATCCCGAGCAGCCTGTCAAACCTTCAAACGGCCCGGGCGCAAGCGATATATTAAGCCGCGTTAAAAGCCTGAACAGTGCAGAACAGCCCGTTCAGCAGTCAAACGCAAGCAACGGTGCCGATATTTTAAGCCGCGTTAAAGCAGGTTTCGGTAATTCCGAACAGCCCGCACCAAGTGCAGCTTCCAACACAACAAACAC
>CAMNCZ010000283.1 GCA_946534775.1 uncultured Eubacteriaceae bacterium | reverse complement strand
TTGTCGCGCTACTTTGCAGCACATCCGACTGCAGCCGCCGACGAAGCTTATGCTGCCGTATGTGCATATCTCGGCGAATTGTTTGAGGCAAAAGCGGACGAAACTTACGGCTGCGAGGATATTTTCAAGGATTACTCATCTCACGAGATGAAGATATTTTATATGGAACGCGGTGCGGGCGCATCAAATCTGCACATGCGTTTTAACCTGAGCGATGTAAAACCCGGACAGGTCGTACTGTCAAAAGAATTATCGGGCTCGTCGGATTTGGATTTTAACCTGGTACAGTATCCGTATCAGATATGGTATAAACCCGAGGGCAGCGTTTCGACCGAAAATGACGGTTATATAATGCTTGGCAATGTTCCTCAAAACGGCAGCGATCCGGGCGCGATATATGTTACGGACCCGCAGACGGGTGAGCCGATAGAGTTTGCCTCGACATATACCATACACGACAACTCGAACGGAGATATTACATACGAAAATGTATATTTACTTAATCCTGGCAAAAAAATGGCAATAACTTTCCCGAGTGAACTGATCGGATATTATGTGGTTGAGTGCGGCTTAAACAAGGATGTTTATACAAAGGTTTACTGTAACGATACCGAATTGAGTCCTATCGATACGGGAAATGTTTATTACAAAAATTATGCGACCGAGCGAAAGTCCGTAAAAGAAAGACCCGGTGTTACCATAAAAAACGAGGTAGCCGCAACTGCATTGCGTACACTTTCCATAAAAAAGAATTTGTACAGCGAACTTGTTGATATAAACGATGTTGTATACAGCGGAGCAAATGACCCCGTAAAAGAGAGCAGAGCGGCGGCTTGCCTGCTGAGCAGGGAAGATGATAAAACTACGTTTAGTTACAGGCTTTATCTTGGCGATAACGACAGCAGTATTTCCGAACTGCCGTATGCCAATATGCACAAATACAGGGTCAAAGACGAAAACGGCAATTACTGTAAATGGGAAGCGGGTACGGGATTTGTTTCTTTAAATAAAAAAGTATTTACACAGCTTTCCGACGAAGAAAAGATCTCGGCCACATTCGAAACATCGGTAAACGGCGCTATATCTATGATACCCGCAGGATATACGGTAGAGGTGCCCGGACTTATTGTAGGCACAAAATTTAAAGTAGAGGAAAGAGAAAGCGAGATACCCAAAGGCTACAGATGGCTGCAATACGAACGTACCGACGGTACCTATCTGGTAAGCGAAGGCGATGCACCGAATTCGGGTACGATACGTGCCAATTCTTCTCCGCAGATGACAATAAAGAACAAGCGCGGTTGGGGGCTTACCGCCGAAAAATACTGGTCCGATGACGGATATATAGGCTGGCATTATCCGATATATATTGCCGTATATATCAAAAACGGCAGTACGGAAGAATTGCTTGCGGGAACGGTAAGGGAAATAAATAAAGACTCCTTATCGACATATTATTATTTTGACTATTTGGAAAACGGACATAACTTTGACGATTATGTTGTGCGTGAAGTCAAGCTCACAAACCCACGCTATGACGGCGGCAATTTGATTTATGACGGAGCGCCTGTAAAAGTAAATGACGATGAACTTGTAAATGTTGATGTCAGACAGGTAAACATTTCGGATACCAATGTTTATAATTATAAATATGCCGTAACTTATGAGCAGGGAACAGCAACAGGCGCTCAGGGCGCAAAGCCTTTGGCCAATGTGCGTACCGATACCGTAACAAATACACGCAGCGGCGGTATATATATAGATCTCGGTCTTTACAATGCCGTTAACGCACAGACGAAAAGGGTAGAAAACCCACTTTCGGGCGGTAAATTCAAACTTACATTGTACCGAACTACCGACCCCGAAAAAGCCGTTTATACAGAACAGGCAAGCTACAGCTTTACAACAGGCAGCGACGGTGTTGTAACATCACTTTACAATTTTATGCGCAAGACGGATGCGATGGATGCCTATTACATACTGGAGGAGATACAGTCTCCTACAGGTTATGTCGGTCTTTCACATCCCGTGAAGTTTGATATAGAAACCGTCAACGGCGAAGATATTGTTACATTATATGATGATGAAAACGGTGACTGGAGAGCTTTGCACCCCGATCTTGATAACGATCATACGCACCTTGCTCATATCAATATTTTTAATAAGCCGTTCAGTTTTCAGGCAGTCAAGTTTCAGGAGGGCAACAGTTCAAATAAACTCGGTGGTGTTGTTTTTGCTTTATTTAAACAGGTAAAAAGCAGCAGCGGTTCGTATATAAAAGATTACAGACCGATGGAAGGATACGAAAATCTTGTTACCAATGACCAAGGCGTTATTGATAAAATAGACGAATCACTTGAAAAAGGCACATATTACCTGACGGAAATTGAACCCCTGCAGGGATTCAGAAATCTCCTTGGTGATATCTTATTCTCCGTTACCGAGCTTGGCGGTATTGACCTTATCTCCGCTCCCACAGGTGTTACGCTGACCGAAAGTACGGACGGTGCGGGAACAAAAACTCTTGATCTTAGTATACCTAATAAAAAGATAATAGACGATCTTGATCTTACCGTACATAAAACCGTATCGGGCAATATGGGCGACAAAAATAAAGATTTTACATTTACAATTACTGTCGAAGGTACGGCCGATACGCAGACTTTTGCGTGGACTAAAAACGGTGTGGAACAGACCCCGCTTGTATCGGGAGGGACCTTTACTTTAAAGCATAACGATACGGCTGTAATTTCCGTGCCGCACAACAAAAATGTCACTATTACCGAAATGAACGAGGGCTATACGACAAAATTCAAAAAAGACAGCGAGGCCGAGATAAGCGGTAATGAGATAAGCTTTAACGTTATTGATGATACAACGGTCGAAGTAACAAACACATTGACAGTTATGGTAGATACCAATGTTGTATATCATACTGCGGCATACGTTATTATGTTTGCTTGTGCTGTTTTGATTATTGCGGTCAAACTTAAGGAAACACTGAGTCAATGATATTCGTATTCCGCAGAAATAAATTTCAGCTACATACTCATAACCA
>CAMNCZ010000282.1 GCA_946534775.1 uncultured Eubacteriaceae bacterium | reverse complement strand
ATTTTATTTTCGGTCATAGCTGCTCATATTGCGGTTGTTTCGCTTTTAAAAACCCCTTATGATCTGTCTTACGGCATTGCATCGTTTACTATGTTTCCGCAGCTTGTGATACCATTGCTTTTAAGTTTATGGTCTTCCTGCGGTTTTATAGGTACGGTGCTTGAGATAAAAAATTACCGAAATGATATCCTTCCCAAAACTTTAAGCATTATACCCGTTATTTTGGTCATACTTTTCTTTTTAATGAACGATTACGGCGAAAGCGGCTTTTTGGCAGGTATAGGCCTTGCATTGTGGATAACATCATTTGGCGGTGTTACCGTATTTTTTATAATATTTATAATTATACTTAAAAGTTACCGAAAGCATACGGAAAGCGATTTCTATGAAAAAACCGAACCCGAAAAATGCTTTTATAATCATAAAATTTTATATAAAACGATTTTCACGTTTTTTTCGGCAGTTCCCGTAATAATATTTTTGGGGACTGTAGGCTATTCCGCGGTAAGTGCGGCAAATACAAAAATACAAAATACAACCGATAAAAATAATGCTTCAGAATACCTGCAAAACGCCGATGAGGTTATAACATACCAAAACAGCGGCGATTATTACGGCGACAGCATACTTTCAACAGGACTTAAAGAAAGTACGATATTGATAAATTATGATGAAAAGCGTGTATCGTTTGTATATCGCGGCTATTACGACGAAGGTAATCTTAAAACATTTATTTTACAGCCGTGTACGGATATACCCAAAGACGAACTGCAATATATCTGCAAACTCAATTCTCCGGGGAAAGAGTTAAAGACATATTCCGACCCTTCCGTCTTTAGATATAATTCCACTTGTGTTACGGTCGAGATGCAGGACGGTTCACTTTGGTATGCGGATATGGGTGGTGAGTTTTACAACTTTGAATATGCAGCCAATGCAAAAATAGTCAAAGCATTGGAAAAAGCCGACGAAGTGCTTGAATACGGAAAAAATCTTCCCGAAGAAGGCGACGAATTTCCGCCGTATACAATAGGGGTCACTCATAACACCTTTTGTCTTGATCACAGCGATATGACGGGAAATATCATATACTGCAACGGCGGCAATACCTGGCAGGATATAGGCTATTCCACTTCTTACGGTGATATACACGTTATTGACCTGAAATTTGAACCGTTTGACGGAAATCTTTACGAGCTTGTGCCGCAGGCTGTTATACCGCTTTCTTCGCCCGATGAATATATTATCCCTTATCACATAAATTACGGTGAACAATGGGGAAGATGTGCGGGCATAATACTGCATACGGCAGACGGGCTTTTCAATGCCGATCAAGCGTGGTATGCGGATTTTGACAAATGTGAATACAGTATGACAAATGAAGAAGCTATGCATTATTTGTTTGATGAATACTTTAATTTTGACCCGACAAACGGATTAAGGATATATGCCAAGAAAACGGGCGATAATGTAGGTGACTGGCGATTTGCCTTGACAGAGAATACCAAAAGTATTACATCGGATGAAGAAAGCAAACTGAAGTTTATTAAAAAGGAAGCATTGTATACAATAACACAGCATTATCCGCCAAACACCGCGTGGTATCTGACGGTGCTTGACGATGGTGTATATGACGACCAAAGCGGTTACGAGACCCGCTCTGCCGCAGAAGAATTGTCGGATATATTAGTTGATATAAATATACAAAGATAAACTCGGTCAAAGGTCTTTGCTTAAACTTTCGGGGATGCTGCGCGGGCCTCTGACAGCACGGATATCGTATTTTTCCTTTAATATATCAAAGCTGAATTTGCCGTAAGGGTAACGCTTTTCAAGTTTTATACGCATTATTGCCTTTATTTGCAGGTTTTTACCCGAATATTTATACGGGATATCGGTTTTTGTGACCTTGCATTTAAACAAAATAGAGGACACGGGGGCGGCAACGTACATATAAACGGTGTCGCCCTTTTTGATGCCCGAACCCTGTTTCCAGTCTATCTCTTTTTGGGTATCAAAGGCGTGTTCTATATCATAATATTTGGGATTTGCGGGTATTATCCATTCTTTGGGCGGTCGAATGGCCTGCTTTTTCTTTGCAGATGCCGTTACACGGAAACTTTCGTCTATCAAAGATATGATAAAATCATATTGCACCGTACCGTCAAGCAGTATTGAGACCCAGTTGCCTCTTGCTATATGATAGCCCTTGAAAATACCTTCCTGCTGAATCAAAAAATCACGTTTTAAAAAATCGCTTGTTTTTACGTTAAGTATATCGGTATATCCGTCTTTGTCAATGCCAAGTTTACTGTATTCTATATTCATAACCAGTCCGTACCATTTTTTATTGTCATCGTGGCGAAAAACCGCGTATTCGGGATATTTTGGCCAGGGATGTTCAATATCGGAGCTGTATGTTTCGGTTATATATTCAAATATTTTTTCTTTCATTTTATTTCTCCCGTAATTGTTGTTATTTATATTTTATCATTTTCGGGACGTAAGTCAAGTTTTATTGCAAAACAGATTATAAATCTCCATCACGGAGCGATCAGGGCATACAGCGAGCTCGGGGACGGCACCACCTTTGTTATCAGGATCCCGCTTGAATACAGGGACAGCGAATACGATGAATACAGGGAGGTTTCGGATGAAAAAGAAGTTTAGTATCATTTTCCTTTCCGTGGCGCTGTTTTTCTGCGCCTGCTCCGAAACAAAGCCTCAAAACGACGGCGGATATACGCTGTATTTTACAAACAGCAATGCCACCGTTTTGTCTGATTATTCCTACAATGCTTCCTCAAAAGACGCGCTTGCAATAGTAAAAGAATTCTTTGACAGTATGCAGGGCGTTCTCACAGAGGGAAGCGTATCTGTAATTCCGACCGGGATCAAATATTCCGGAGCGGAGCTGAACGGAGATATTCTAAACGTCTTTTTGACGGGCGATCTGGACTCTGTTCCCGTCAGACAGAAAATGCTTTTTTATGCCGCCTTTACGCGCTCCGTTGCCCAGCTTGCCGAAGTTGAGGGCTTGATTTTGTATTGCAACGGCGAG
>CAMNCZ010000281.1 GCA_946534775.1 uncultured Eubacteriaceae bacterium | reverse complement strand
TTTGATGCCTGCCTTATGGCAACGGCGGAAAACGCGCTTATGCTTTCAAAATACGGGGATTACCTTATCGCATCGGAAGAGACCGAACCCGGTGTGGGCTGGTACTACACAAACTGGGTCACAAATCTTTCCAAAAATACATCTATGCCCACTATAGAGATAGGCAAAAATATCTGCGACGATTTTGTTTCCGTCTGCGCCCAGCAATGCAGGGGACAGAAAACCACCCTTTCCGTTGTTGACCTTGCGGAGGTGCAAAACACACTGCCCGATGCACTTTCGGCGTTTTCAAGCTCCACCGCGCAGCTTATATCGCAAAAGCAGTATCAGACGGTTTCTTCGGCAAGAGGTGACAGCCGCGAATTTGCGCAGTCCTCGAAAATAGACCAGGTGGATCTTGCAAACCTTGCCGCAAATATGCAGACACAGGAAGGCAGTGAACTTGTAAACGCGGTTTTGGGCGCTGTAAAATACAACAAAACATCGGATAATATGACAAATGCCTGCGGCCTTTCTATCTACTTCCCGTACCGCTCGGCATCCAAGGTAAGCAAGATAACCGATATCTACAGAAAAATCGGTATCGGCGATGAATATTCCAGATGTATACAAAATTTCGCAAAAATGGAAACAGGCGGTCAGGTCGCAGCGGGCGGCACGGCAGATCCGCTTACTTCTCTGCTCGGTCAGGCGGCACAGGCTCCGCAGACACAGGATATCTTATCGCAGCTGCTTTCGGGTCTTGCATCAAACGCAATAGGCTCGGTTGACGGTCTTACGGCATCAAATACGGGCTTTCTTTCCGACCGTTCGCTTATAAGCGAAGATGAGATGAGTGAATATATTTTCAACAACAGCCTTGCGGACTCAGACCTGGTTTGGAATGACGGCAAAATAGTATTAAACGAGGAACAGTGGAAACTTGTCGAAAAGGTTGACAAAAACACATTTATCGACGACGGAAGCGGTTTTATCGATCTGGGCCTTGACAATGTATACGATTTTGACGAGGACGGAAACCTTGTTGCAGATGACAGCGATACCTGGCTTGCAATAAACGATCAGGTAGTTGCGTATTACCATACGGATACGACCGACGAGGGCGGAAAGACCGTTATCACGGGCTATATACCCGTTATGCTTAACGGTGAACGCGCAAAACTTATTGCCGTATTTGAAAGCGATGCCCCAAGCGGCTATATCGCAGGCGCCGAACTTGATTACGAGGGCACCGACACCGAGGTTATCGGCAAAAACCTTACCGAAATACAGGTTGGCGATAAAATAGATTTTATCTGCGACTACTACAGCTACAGCGGCGAATATGAAAACAGTTATTATCTCGGCGACCAGATGACCGTAGACGGCGAACTGAAAATAAGCGATGTTACAAACAGCGGCAAAAAGATGCAGATAACCTACCTGTTTACGGATATTTACAACAATAAACACTGGACACCCATTTTACCTTAACTTCTTTTCAAGAATTTGACATTTTTTACAAACAGTATAATCAAAAAAAGAAAGAAAGATGATAAAGTGATAGAAAAAATATTTAAACTAAAAGAAAACAATACTACAGTCAAAACCGAAATTTTGGGAGGTATTACCACATTTCTTACAATGGCATATATTCTTGCGGTAAATCCCAACATTCTTTCGGCAAGCGGTATGGATGCAAATGCGGTGCTTATAGCGACTGCGCTTGCATCGGCCGTGGGCTGTTATGCAATGGCATTTCTTGCCAATTATCCGTTTGCACTTGCACCGGGTCTTGGCATAAATGCATATTTTGCCTACACGGTGTGCCTTAAAATTGGCTATAGTTGGCAGTTTGCACTGTTTGCGGTATTTGTCGAAGGTGTTATTTTTATAATCCTTTCGCTTGTAAACGTGCGCGAGGCCATATTCAACGCTATCCCGAACGACCTGAAACAAGGTATTTCAGCGGGTATCGGTTTTTTCATTGTATTTATCGGCCTGCAAAACGCGGGATTGATAGTCGCAAATGATGCTACCGTTATCGGGTTAACGGATTTTCGCATAAACTTCCACACAACGGGTATAGCCTCGATACTTTCGCTTATAGGTCTTATTATTATAGTTGTACTTCAGCACCATAACATCAGGGGCTCTATGCTTATAGGTATATTTTCGGTATGGCTGCTTGGCATTTTATGCCAGCTTACGGGCATTTATCAGGTTGACCCGTCACTCGGCGCCTACTCGCTTATACCGTCGTTTTCCTCATTTAACATAACCGATATTTCAAAAACTTTCGGACAATGCTTTTTATTAGATTTTTCGTCGGTAAAAATATCGGATTTTATAGTTATAATATTTGTTTTCCTGTTCTCCGATCTGTTTGATACCATCGGCACACTTATCGGCGTTTCAAACTCTGCGGGAATGGTTGACAAAGAGGGTCGTATGCCAAGGATAAAGCAGGCACTTCTTGCCGATGCCATAGCTACCTGCGCAGGTGCCGTATTCGGCACTTCAACCACCACTACGTTTGTGGAAAGTTCCTCGGGTATATCGGAGGGCGCAAGAACGGGCCTTGCAACATTTGTAACGGGCACACTGTTTTTGATATCGCTTGCATTTGCACCCATATTTGTTGCAATACCGGGCTTTGCAACGGCACCCGCACTTATATTTGTAGGCTATGTGATAATGCACTCATTTACAAAAATAAATTACAAAGACCTGCCCGAGGCTTTCCCCGCAGGTTTCTGCGCCGTAACCATTGCGCTTACATACAGCATTTCCGACGGTATGGCGGCAGGCATAGTTTCCTACGTTATAATAAACCTGTGCTGCGGCAAAGGCAAAAAGATCTCTGTACTTATGTATGTGCTGGCAGCGGCATTTTTACTTAAATATATATTCTTATAAAAAAGGGTCCCCCGCGGGACTCTTTTTTTAATACTGACATTGACAAAAAATGCATAAAAGGGTATAATTATAATGGTTTAATATTTAATCAACTAAGGAAGTCCCCTGCTTCTTATGGGGGCTTACTTAAAATTCAGTGGGAGTCCAAGCTCCCACTGAATTTGGAATTGC
>CAMNCZ010000280.1 GCA_946534775.1 uncultured Eubacteriaceae bacterium | reverse complement strand
GTTATGCGCTATATCAATAAATATCAGCTTGAAAAGCGCGAGACCAACTTTTACGCTACGGTTGTTCTTGCCTGGGCAAAAAGCAACGTGACGGGCATTGTGTTTACGCCGATAGTTATATTTGCGGCAATGGCAATTATGCATATTTTGTTTTTGATATTCGGCGGCAGCTTTAACTGGGCCGCGGGGCTTGCTTTCCCGCTGCTTGCCGCAAAATTAAAACCCATTGTAACGCCGCTTTTGCTGCTTTTGTGCGCTGCGTGGTTCGTCACATATAACACCGCACAGCTTGTTGTAGCTATGCTTGCGGCGCTGAGAAAAGCCAAATTAAACCTTTTGTTAAGTATGATAACCGTTTGCGGCAGGCTTTCTTGTATGTGGATATTCTGCAAACTTTGGGGCAGCCGCGTGGAATGGATATTTTTAAGCTATTTTTTGACAGACGGGCTGGTTTCGCTTATAGGCCTTTTTAACCTGCAATTTTTCAAATACTTAAATGCCAAAAACGGTTCAAAAGAGATACAAAACGAGCTTAAACAGTACGGTATGCCGCTTATGGGCAATATGATAACCACTTCGGTACTGAATAAGTCCGATATTTACATCGTTTCGGGCCTGCTTGGCCTTGCAAGCGCGGGTATCTATCAAACCAACTACAGCCTTATCGCAACTGCCTTCACGCTGCTTTCGGCAAGCGTTATGCGCGGCAGCTATCCCACCATTTTAAGGATGTGGAGCGAGGGCAAAAAGGAACTTACCGAAAAGCTGATAAGCGAGGCGGTAAGGATGTACCTGCTTTTGAGTGTGCCCGCCGTGCTTGGCGTGGCAGCGGTAAGCGATGTTGTCGCAAAGGCGCTGTTTGACGAAAAATATTTTGAGGGCAATACTATAATGTTTTGGGTGGCGCTTGGTATGATGTTTTTGGGACTTACCGAGTATTCTATAAAACACTGGGAGCTTACCGCAAACACAAAGGCCATTTTCAGACGTTCGCTTATAGGCGGTATTGTAAATGTGGCTTTAAACCTTATATTTATCCGTGTTTTCGGCACATACTACGTTGCGGCGGTGACTACGTTTATCGGCTTTTTCGTGTATTTTCTGCTGGCACGTTTCGGTACAAGAAAATATATCAGATGGCAGCTGCCCATACTTACTTATGTAAGGATAATCGGCAGCGGACTTATAATGTTTATGGCACTTATGCTGCTTAAAACCCATATCCCCTATACAAAGCTCAGTATGCTTGTGCTTGTTGCGATAGGGGCGGCGGTTTACGGTATCGTGCTGGCGGCATCGGGTGAGGTGACTTCTGAAATAAAGGCAATAGTGCAAAAAGTGAAAGGATGATCGTTATGAAAAAAATTGTTCTTTTTGCTGCGGCTTTGGCGGCAATAATGATGTTTACGGGCTGTTCCGCGGAAAATGCGGCACAAGACAGTGTGACGGAAGAAGCCCCCGCAAGTACCGAAGCCGATACGGGCGAAAGTGCGGCATCGGCCGCTTTTACGGCGCAGACGATAAACGGCGAGGTCTTTACTCGGGAAAGATTTTCGGAATATGACCTTACTGCGGTGAATGTATGGCAGACTACTTGCAAATATTGCGTGGAGGAAATACCCGATCTTGAAAATGTTTACAATAACCTGCCCGAGGGTGTAAATCTGGTGGGTATTTGCCTTGATGCGGATTACAACGAAGAAACCGCGAAAAAAATGCTGGAAGAAAACGGCGCGACTTATGAAAATATCATCTACAATGAAGAACTCCGCCCGTATATAGATAAAATTGAATTTACCCCCACCACATTTTTTGTTGACAGAAACGGCGAATGGGTCGGTGAAGAAGTAGTCGGTTCACCGCAGGAAGGCGACAAAAATGTGAGCGAGGCGTATCTTGCAAAAATAAATTCGGTTTTGGAAACGGTCAAGGGGAACTCCTGAACTCGGACACAAATTTGGTAATATTTTTATGAAAAAAATTTTTATAGCTGCCGTTATTGTCGGCATCTTGCTTGTAATATCGGGTACGGCAAGGGACGAAGTGAGAGAGGTACACGGAAAAGCCGCAAACATCTGCTTTGAGTGTATGGGTATAGGATAAAAAGTGAATACGAAACTTAAAGTAAAAAGGTTTTTGATACAGTCGCTTGCGGCTGTCGGCGCAAACCCGTTTATCAAAAATTTTCTGACGGGAACGATATACAAAGGCAAGCTTAAAAATATCTGCACTCCCGGGCTTAACTGCTATTCCTGCCCTGCGGCGGCGGGCGCGTGTCCTGTAGGAGCGCTGCAGTCCGTGGCGGCGGGCAGCCGTTTTTCGGTGTCGCATTATATACTGGGGCTGCTGATAATTATCGGGGCGCTGATAGGCCGCGCCGTCTGCGGGCTTTTATGCCCTTTCGGCTTTTTGCAGGATATAATTTACAAACTGCCCTCACCGAAAAAGTCGGTGCCGAGAAAAATAGATGCATATTTGCGCAAAATAAAATATTTTATGCTTATTTTGCCCGTGCTTGTGCTGCCTGCGCTGCTTAACGACAAATACGGCGTTTCAAAACCGTTTTTCTGCAAATATTTTTGCCCCGCGGGTACGATAGAGGCAGGCATACCGCTGGTTATCGCCAATCACGATCTGCGCAGCGCGGCAGGCGCGATTTTTTTGATAAAGCTGTTTATCGCGGTTTTGATACTTATTTTGGCGATCATCATCTGTCGGCCGTTTTGTAAATATTTTTGCCCGCTCGGTGCGTTCTATTCGCTTTTTAACGGCATTGCGCCGCTTAAAATGCAGCTTGATACGGATAAATGCGTACATTGCGGCGCCTGCGAACATTCCTGCCCGATGAATGTGGAAGTAACAAAAAATATAAACGGCGCGGAGTGTATACGCTGCGGAAAATGCATAGATGCCTGCCATAAAAATGCGATAAAATACAGTCTGACGGGCAAAAACGAAAACACACAAATACAGTAGATAACAATAACCGCTGTCTGGTAAGATACCGACGGCGGTTTTTTTCTTGGGGGTTATGCACCCCCAAACCCCGCACTTACTTTCTGAGAAAGT
>CAMNCZ010000279.1 GCA_946534775.1 uncultured Eubacteriaceae bacterium | reverse complement strand
CGGTTATTTTGCTTGCATCTTTGCCGCCTGCCTGCGCCATATTGGGACGGCCGCCGCCGCCACCGCCGCAGAGGGTTGCCGCCGCTTTGACGATATCGCCTGCTTTTGCGCCCTTCTTAACGGCTGCATCGGTACACATAACAACAAAGCTTACTTTGCTGCCCTCGCCCGAAGCAAGCACGATAACGGCTGCATCGCCCGACAGTTTGTCTTTCAGCTTGTCGCCCATATTTCTGAGGTCATTCATTTCAAGACCCTTTACTTCGCCCGCAACAAAGCTTACGCCGTTGATATCGACCTTTGTATTGAGGATATCATCTGCTGCGCCGCCGCTCATCTTGGCCTTTAAAGCATCAAGTTCCTTGGCAAGACGTCTGTTTTCGTCCATTATGGAAGATATCTTTTGCGCAACATTTCCCTGCGCGGCCTTTACCAGCTGAGAAAGTTCCCTGAGTGCCATTTCGCGTTCTTCAAAATATTTTAAAGCGCCTTCGCCCGTAACGGCCTCGATACGTCTTACGCCCGCTGCTACGCCGTTTTCGGAGATTATCTTGAATATACCTGCCTCGGAAGAATTGTGCAGGTGAGTACCGCCGCAGAACTCTATCGAATAGCCGCCTATATTTACAACTCGTACCGTATCGCCGTATTTCTCACCGAAAAGCGCGGTCGCGCCACTCTTTTTAGCCTCTTCTATAGGCATTTCCTTAACCACTACATCAAGTGCATCAAAAAGTTTTTCGTTTACTTCTTTTTCGATTTTATCAAGCATTTCCTTGTCGATAGCTTCAAAATGCGTAAAGTCAAAACGGAGTCTGCTGTCGCTTACATAAGAACCCGCCTGCTCAACGTGGCTGCCGAGGTTATCCCTTAAAACCGCCTGTAAAATATGCGTTGCGGTGTGGTTTCTTGCGATAGCTTTTCTGCGCTTTGTATCTATGGCAAGTTTAACGGTATCGCCCGTTTTAAGCTCGCCGCTTATCACTTTACCCGTGTGGATAAATTTGTTGCCGCCGAATTTTGTACAATCGTCTATCTCTATCTTGCAGCCGTCGTTTTCGATAGTACCCTTATCGCCTACCTGGCCGCCCATTTCGGCATAAAACGGTGTCTTGTCAACTATAACGGCAACTTCGTCACCCTCGGAAACCTTGTCCACAACGGCATTTGCGCTTACAAGTGCAAGCACCTTGCCCTCGTATACGTCATTGTCATAGCCAACAAACTCGGTCGCCATTTCTGCGGGCAGCTGATGGAATACGGTTTCCTCCGCGCCCATATATGTATCGGTCTCTCTTGCATCCCTTGCACGCTTGCGCTGCTTCTCCATCTCGGCCTTGAAAGCATCTTCATCGACCGTAATACCCTCATCAAAAAGAATTTCCTGCATAAGATCAAGCGGGAAACCGTAAGTATCGTAAAGTTTAAAGCTGTCTGCGCCTTTAAGTACGTTTTCACCCTTGCTTGCCTTTATCTCGTCTATTTTCTGCGCAAGCATCGCCATACCCGTATCGAGAGTTTCGTGGAAACGCTCTTCCTCAACGGTAAGCATTTTCTTGATGTAATCGCGCTTTTCCTTTAACTCGGGATAAGCATCGCCGCTGTTTTCAATAACTACATCGGCAACTTCCGCAATAAATTTTCTGTCTATGCCAAGCAGTTTGCCGTGACGCACGGCACGTCTTAAAAGACGGCGCAGAACATAGCCGCGGCCCTCGTTCGAGAACATAACGCCGTCACTTGTCATAAACGTAACGGAACGAACGTGGTCGGTAATAACACGGATAGAAACGTCGTATTTGTGTTCCTTGCCGTATTCCTTGCCCGAAATTTCGCATACCTTGTCGCGGATAGCCTTTACGGTATCCACATCAAAAATTGAATTTACGCCCTGCATAACGGTCGCAAGTCTTTCAAGACCCATACCCGTATCGATATTGGGGTGGTCGAGATTTGAGTAACTTCCGTCGTCTTCCTTGCAGAACTGCGTGAAAACAAGGTTCCATACTTCCATATATCTGTCGCAGTCGCAGCCTACCGTACAGTCGGGCTTGCCGCAGCCGTATTCGGGGCCTTTGTCATAGTATATCTCGGAACAGGGGCCGCAGGGACCGACACCGTGTTCCCAGAAATTGTCTTCTTTGCCCATTCTGAAAATTCTGTCCTCGGCAAGGCCTATTTTCTTGTGCCAGATGTCAAAAGCCTCATCATCGTCCTGATAGATGGAAACATACAGCTTGTCCTCGGGCAGCTTTATCACCTGCGTGAAAAATTCCCAAGCCCAGGCGATAGCCTCGTTTTTGAAATAGTCGCCGAAGGAGAAGTTTCCCAACATCTCAAAAAAAGTACCGTGACGCGCCGTCTTGCCGACGTTTTCAATATCGCCCGTTCTGATACATTTCTGACAGGTGGTAACACGCTTCCTCGGCGGTACCTGCTGACCCGTAAAAAATGGTTTTAACGGCGCCATACCCGAGTTGATAAGTAAAAGCGACTTGTCGTTGTGCGGAATAAGCGAAGCACTCGCCATCCTTAAATGCTGCTTTGTTTCAAAAAAAGATAAATATTTTTCGCGTATTTCGTTTACGCCCATATACTGCATAAACATCCTCCTTAAATTTTGCCTTTATATTATTTATTTTATATTATTTATTTATTATTTATTTATTTATTATTTATTTATTTATTTATTATTTATTTTTTATTTTTATTGATCGTTTATTTTACATTCATCAATATTATTCATTATTCATTATTCACTATTCATTATTCACTAAAAAGGCCCCTATCGCCAAACGGCAACAGGGGCGAATTATCGCGGTACCACCCTGATTCCGGGTGGATCTTTAACGTTCCTTACCCGATCTCGTTGTGCCTTAACGCGGCATACGCGGCAAGTTCTGCCGAGATAGCTTCAACAATATCCGCGCCGACTGCTCACACCTGCCGCAGCCTCTCTGAAGACCCCAAATATCGCCTACTTATTCTCACTTGCCTGTTTATTTATTATAGTAAATGACATTTAAAAATGTCCTTTACTATAACCCTGCGGGGCATGCACACGACTGCGT
>CAMNCZ010000278.1 GCA_946534775.1 uncultured Eubacteriaceae bacterium | reverse complement strand
CAGTCGGCGCAAGTAAACGCCCAAAGTCCAAAGACTTTTGTCGTTTACTATAAATTATTTAAGGAGCAAAACTATGCGAGAAAAACTAAACTGGTCTCAGATGAGATCTTTGAAACTGTCTAAATTACTTACTTACTGCCTGATAGTCATACTTGTTGTCGCGTTTGTGTGTATTCCGTTTATTTCGCGGTGGTACATCAGCATTTCAAACACCGACAGTGTTATCAGAACCGATGCGTTCATCCCCGTGTGCGTAATGCTTGTTATCTGCGATATTTTCGGGCTTACGGCGGCAAACTCCCTGCGAAAGCTTATCGCAAACATCGGCAAAAGCGAGGTCTTTATCCCCGAAAACTCGCAGTGTCTGCGTATTATTTCGTGGTGCTGCATTTTTGTGGGAGCTACGTTTACGGTGTTTGGGCTTTGGAGAATATCATTTTTTCTGGGTGCGTTTTTTGCATTTTTTATGGGGCTTATTATGCGCGTTTTGAAAAATGTGTTTGAAAAGGCGGTATTTATCAAAAATGAAAATGACCTTACGGTCTGAAAGGGGGAGATATTATGGCTATAGTGGTTAATCTTGACGTTATGATGGCAAAAAGAAAGATATCTTCCAACGACCTTGCGGAAAAAATAGGTATTACGCCCACAAATTTATCTATTTTAAAAACGGGCAAAGCCAAAGCGATAAGGTTTTCGACCTTGGATAAGATCTGCGAAGTGCTGAGATGTCAGCCGGGAGATATACTGGAGTATTCCGACGGACGGGAAGAGTTTTAAAACACGCAAAGTAAAAGTGTTTATGTGTGAAAAATGCCGAAAAAAACCAAATTTTACAATATAATTATTTATGAAATTACTCTTGTAATAAAAGGGAAAATGTGTTATTATATTAAACAGTTTCCGACATTTATAGATGCGGAAAAACTTGACAGTTATAATAATATGTATTTAATAGGTATTAACAGAAAGAGGATAAAAATGAGAAAAAGTTTATTAAAACTCATCTGCGCAGTCGGCACGGCGCTTTCGCTTACACTTGGTGCGGCAGCTGCTGTAAGCGCGGCGGATTATCTGCCGTATACCACGCCCGACAAATTTGTACAGATGTATGAAACACACGTTAACATCGACTTTGCAGGCAACGCAAAAGGGCTTACACTTTGCTATTTTTACAACAACCGTCTTTGCGTACCCCTTCGCACGACCGTTGAATCGCTTGGCGGCACTCTCCAATCCGATGTGGATTCGGGAGAATTTATAATAACTATAGGCGAAAACACCAAACGTTTTAAAATTGCGCCATCCGACAGCAACCGCGTAACAACGCTTTATGTTGACGGTGTCGGTTATATGTATATGTATGACCTGTTAAACGCATTTGACTATACACCCGTATTTAATATAGATGAAAACCTTGTGACCATCTATAAAAAAGAGATAAAAATGCCCGCAGACCTTTTGCAGCAGCCGGGCGAAGTTGCCCAGACGGCTTATCTTCGCCTGGAGGATATTATGGCAGACGGCCTTGACTACAGCGGCAGAAAATACAGCGACAGAAACTGCGAAAAGCTTATGACCATAGGCGAATACCTCTATTTAAGGGGACAGGAATACTATATCGCGTGGATACCGTTTTATATCAACCCGCCTTACGGTGTTTCAAACGAGCTTACGGACAATACAAATTTATATAACTCGTGCTTTATGTACACAATGGACTTTTTGTCGGAACACGGCGGACATATAGGCGCACACGGCTATACACACCAGTACGGCAACGAAAAAAGCGCCGACGGCTGGGAATGGGGCATAAACACACCCTACTCCGTTACGGAGCAGCAGCAAAGGCTTATACTTGCGCGCCAGACAGCGGAGCGTTTTGGCTTTAAGGCCGAGTTTTTCGAGTTTCCGCACTATGGTGCAACCACCGAGCAGCTTAATATGGCCGAAAGATATTATGATGTTATATACCAGTCGCATCCCGATGTTGCAAAGGCATACAATATCTCGTCAAGGGTGACCGACGGTAAAAAGACTTTCTATATCCCCACACCCGCGGATTACATCCACTCGGTATTTGACACGCCTTATGCGCTTGACCGCCTTACACAGTCCAAGCAAAAAGGCTGGGAGATAAGTATTTTCTACCACCCCGCACTTGATTTTAACCAGATACAGTATACAAACGAGGGCTATGTAAGAAGCTGGAATATGCCGTCGGATGCAGTACTGCCGCAAGTTGTGAACCACGTTATGTCACTGGGCTACACCTTTGATAAATTTGATGCGGCAAAATATCAGAACAGATAACAACAGGGCTGTCGCATTGCGGCGGCCTTTTTTTTATAACAGGTGATTATATGAAAGCAGCATTTGCACAATTAAACGTAAGTTTTGAGGACAAAGAAAAGACCTTCGTTTCGGCGGAAAGTCTTATAAAAACGGCAGCAAAAAACAGCTGCGATATGATATTCTTTCAGGAAATGACCTTGACGGGGTATACTATGAACACCGCATCAGTCAAAGAAAGTGACCGATACACGGCAGGGCTTTTTTCAAAAGCAGCAAAAGAAAACAATATAGCTATAGGCTTCGGGTGGGTCGAGGCTGCGGGCGATAAAGCAAAAAATATGTACACCGTACTGGACAATAACGGCAAAGTATTGACGGAGTATGTAAAAATTCACCCGTTTTCCTACGCAGGTGAAGATAAATACTATGTCTGCGGCGACAAAGAATGTCGTTTTGAATATATGGGAGTAAAATTCGGACTTGCAATTTGCTATGACCTGCGGTTTTCTTATATCTTTGGCGGTGATTACGATATAATGCTTATCCCCGCCGATTGGCCGCGTTCCCGTGCAGACCACTGGCTGACGCTTTTAAAAGCAAGGGCAATAGAAAACCAAAGCTATTTTGCGGGCATAAACCGCGCAGGCGAACAAAACGGAAACACCGCCCTATTCGCCCCCGACGGCAGCTTGCTTGATAAGTCGGACAGCGCACAGGGCATTATATGCGCGGATATCTCCCCCGATACCGTTTCCCGTATACGCACAGATTTTCCCGTAAGA
>CAMNCZ010000277.1 GCA_946534775.1 uncultured Eubacteriaceae bacterium | reverse complement strand
TTTTGTACATAAAAACACCCCCTGCATTATGTATTTATACTACTTACACTTCTCCTTATAAGACAAGCATACAGCATATTTCACAAAATGTCAAGGGGTATTTGAGAATTTTTGGTTATTTTTATCCTTTAATTGACTTCGTATCTGAACACATTGCCCGAAGCCTGTATTTCAAGCGTCTGACTGCCCGAAAGATTTACATATCTTATGCCGTCTTTCAGCGTCACGCCGCTGCCCGAGGTGCTTACAACTATTATATTTTTGTCGTGTTCAAGCACCGCCGTTTTCAGTATATCCATGATCGCTTCGCGCTCTCTCGCGCTTTTTATGCCCGTGTTGCTCAGTATATCCTTATCAAGGCAAACCGCAACGGTCGGTTTTGAAATATCGTTTAAATACGATCTTAAATAGCGCAGCTGTTCGCTGCCGTTTGCGGTAAGCGTGCCGCTTGAACTTGCAAGCGTTACCACCGAAATATCGCCAAATTCCTTGGTATCGTAGGTATCGCTCCAGTAAGCGTCCGCGCCAAGGCCGCCCTTTGCCGCTATCACGACACGGTTGCCCGAAACGCTGTCCAGACTGCCGCGCAGCGGGTCTGCAAATTCCTTTGTAACGGCACTTGTACTGCCGCCTATAATTACGCCGATATTGTCGATATACACCGTGCCGCTTACCTCGTCAGTGGTGTTAAGCGACTCAACGCAGAATTTTTCTATTTTCAGCGGAGACACCGCATCCGAGGGTACAGCCGCCCTGCCCTGCTGCCAGTCCGCGCCCGAAAGCGCATTATCAAACACAAGGCCGAAACTCTTGTCGTTTGCATCGGTCACTATCGCCTTTAAAATACAGCCGTTTCCGCCGCCTTTGTACCAACAGGTCACATCGCGCGTACCTGCGGGAAGGGCTACGGGCTGCTTCAGCTCGCAAAATACCGACTGAGTGGTCGTTTTATTGCCCGAAAAGCCGTAGTTTAAGGCGATCGACCTGTTTCCGTCTATAGCTATGCCGTTTGCCTGGCTTGTGCTGCCCGTCACGCCCTCGCCCGATACGGATGCATATAAATTCCTCTTTGCCTCAAAACTCATTACGCTTGCATACTGCGTGCCTATCGTCACATTAAGGCTTGCGGATGCATCACCGCTTTTTGCCGTGACCACAACATCGCCCGCGGCCTTGCCGTAAAGCCTGCCGTTTTGTACATAAGCGATATTTTCGTCATTTACGCTCCATTCCACCTTGCCACTGTCGGCAGGTATTGCATAACCGTCGCGGTTTATAATGCTTGCGCTCAGCTGCGCACTTTCGCCTATATCAAGCCCGCCGCCCGATATATTTAACGCAAGGCTCGCCGCACCGCCCAGCACTTTCACCTTTGTGCTGCCGCTTGCGCTGCCCGCAGTTGCCGTCAAAATATAAGCGCCCTCTTCCTCGGGGGTGAAAATATTGTTGTTCCAGCTGCCCGATCTATCGGCCGAGTAAGTCACATTTTGAGTGACGGGTGTGGTATTGAGGTTGTTGTCAAGCCCCTTTACATAAACAGGCGAACCGAAGCCCCTGAACATTATCATATCTTCATTGTCAAGCGAAAGTTCCAACGACGAAAGCCCCGTACTCTCGCCCACGCCCGAAACGCCAAACGCATTTGCAACACGTCTTTGTGCGCCCTCGCTCGGTTCGTTCACTACATCGCGGCTGCCGCTTTCGTTTTCCACCACCATTGTTGTGGAACCGCCGCCGTCAAAATGTATCGCATCATAACAGCCAAGGTCGGCCATAATGCCCGCCGCCTCATAGTGTGTTGCGCCGATGCTGTCGCCGCGGCCGTCTATGCAAACCACATAAACCTTTGTTTTATCCTTGTTTACACCTATCATCGTTCGCGGCTGTCTGCCCGATATAATAAGGCCGTTTTCGACCGCTTCACCGTTTCTCAATATCTCGCCGCCGCCCGAAACGCCCAGTTCAACCGACGAGATCTCTTTTTCGGGACGGAAAACAAAAGTTTCGTTTTCGCTAAATCCAACTCGCTGACCCACCGAAAACTTGCCAAGCTGCGCCGCTGCCGTGGATTTGTTCATAACTATAACATATCCGCCCGACTCCAACGGCGGCACTTCCACCGTTTCGCCCGCGCCGCTTATATCGATTATCGTGCCCTCGTTTACAACTATCTTGACCAGGTCGCTGCGGTGTCCGTCGATAGCCGCCGTGTTCCCTATCGCATTTCTGTCAAAATAAACGGGCTTTGAAAAATCGGTATATTTGTTTTTTGCGCCCATTTCAAGGCTGACATCGCCCGCACCGTAAAGACCCATAGTGGATTTTACATAGTCGATAAAAGGCGTATTGTCCGCATCCACAAAAAAGCCCGCATATTTATTGGACGAACCGTTATAGTAATTCTGCGCGGCCTCCATTTTGCCGTTTCTCGCCACCTGACCCATACTGCTCATAGGCGAACCCGACCCGAAGAAATCCGCATTGACGGCGGCCTTCACCTTGTAAGTATCGGCATAATCGCTTACGGTGTGCTTGCCGCCAAGCTCCGATGCCGACTCCAGCACCTTCATTGCAACATTATCGTCGCGCGGGTCTATCTCCACAACATAAATATCCATCCAACCCGCCTTGTAAAGCCTTGATATCTCCTTGTAAACAACACCCTTTGTAAGCGTGCGCGACTCGATTTTTTCATATAACAGATCGCTTGAAGCCGCCCCGACATTTACCGCCGACATCGACATAATAAGCGCTATCGCACCGCTTAAAACCGCCTTTAATTTATTTTTATTTAATAATTTATTTTTCATCGATCTCTCTCCCGAATACAGAATATCATACCTATTTAATAATATCACTAAACGAACAAAATTTCAATAAATTCGGGGTTTTTGTAAGAAAATCGTAAAAAATGAATGTAAAATCACAATTTGATGGGAGGTTTTGGCAAGGACAGGGGGGTGTTTCTTTATCGGCTGCGGCAGAGTTTTCTCGGCTCCCCTCGTTAGGGGAGCTGTCAGGCGCAGCCTGACTGAGGGGTTATAGGACTTCGTCAGAAGTCCGTCGTATTTCGCAGCGTAAATTATCATTTA
>CAMNCZ010000276.1 GCA_946534775.1 uncultured Eubacteriaceae bacterium | reverse complement strand
CGCTTCCGGCGAAAAAAATGTATTGCACAAAACTATCCTCGATATCAACATTTACACGAGGTAACTAAAAAAAGAATGGTTTGACCGCAAAACGGACAGGCCATTCTTTTTTGTGCAAAATCGGCTTATGAATTATGATTACTTTTTAAGAACATCGAATTATAAACGGACTTTATTTATGCTTATGTTTTTTAAGCCCAAAATATTCTTTGGTTTCTTTTGCCGCGACGCCGCTTAGTGCAAACAGGGCTATCATATTTGGCACGGCCATAAGTCCGTTAAAAATATCGGCTATTGTCCACACGGTCGAAACGGTCATATACGATCCGCAGAAAACCGCAAAAATATACAGCCAACGATATATCATAACCGCTTTGCCGTTTTCGCCGCAAAGGTATTCAAGGCAGCGTTCCGAATAGTAATCCCAGCCGAGAATTGTGGTAAAAGCGAAAAATATAAGACAAAGCATAAGTATAAACGATGAAACTTCCGCGGGGAAAGGCAGGCCGTTTTTAAAGGCGTAAGTCGTTATCTGCACGCCCTCAATACCTTCCTGCTGCCAGGCACCCGTCAAAACGATGGACAGGCCCGTCATTGTACATATAACGATAGTATCGATAAAAGTACCCGTCATAGATACCAGTCCCTGGCGCACGGGTTCCTTTGTCTGCGCCGCAGCCGCCGCTATGGGCGCCGAGCCGAGACCCGCCTCATTTGAAAATATGCCCCTGGCGATACCCTGCTGTGCCGCAACGATAATGCTGCCGACTGCACCTCCCGTGACCGCGCGGGGAGAGAACGCACCTTTTACAATGGTAACGACAGCCTCGGGTATCTTGTCGAAATTGCAGATAAGCAGCAAAACGATGACACCAACGTAAGTGACCGCCATAAACGGCACCACTACGCCCGAAACGCTTGCAATACGCTTTATGCCACCGATAAGCACCAGCGCAACGCAGACGGTAACGGCGAACGATGCGGCTATCACGGCTGCGGAATAATCCCCAAGCCCCGGAATACTGACAATATGCGCCGAATTGGGGTCAAAAACGCTTTTTACCGCCGACGAGATACCGTTTACCTGAGAAAAAGTGCCTATACCGAACAGACCCACGCAGGCGCCGAAAAAAGCAAACACTTTCGCAAGCCATTTCCATTTTGCACCCATACCGCGTTCTATATAGTAAAACGGTCCGCCCAGCGCGTGTCCGTCACTATCCACGGTCCTGTATTTTATCGCCAGCAGTCCCTCCGTGTATTTCGTTGCCATACCGAAAAAAGCGGCAACCTCCATCCAGAACAGCGCGCCGGGGCCGCCCGCAGCGATAGCGGTAGCGACACCGACGATATTTCCCGTACCGATAGTTGCCGAAAGTGCAGTACACAGCGCCGCAAACGATGTCACCTCGCCGTGTCCCTCTTCCTCATTTATAAACATATATTTAAGAGCCAGCGGCAGCCGCCTTATCTGCAAAAAGCCAAGCCTAAACGTAAGAAGCAGACCGCCCGCAAGGATAAGCACCATAAGCGGCGGTCCCCACACGAAAGAATCCGCTTTTGAAAGAAATTCATCTACATTGTTCATAAAATTCTCCTATGTATTTTTTAGATGTCATTTTTTGGGTATCAGCCCGCTTATCAATATCAGGACGATCAGCACGGGCAATACAAATTGACAATAAAATCTGATAACCTTGCTTAATTTAAGACCCTTGCCCTTGTTTACTTCTTCAATATAATTGCCAAAGCCCCAACCAAATTTTGCAGAGCAGAAAACCGTATAAACCAACGCACCGACGGGCAAAAGCAAACTGCTTACAATAAAATCTTCGGAATCGAGGATATTCCTTGCGCCGATTATATGTACATTTTTAAGTACATTATAACCAAGAACGCAGGGCAGGCTTGCTATCAGCATAAAAACACAGTTTACCGCAACTGACTTTTTTCTGCTCCAGCCAAGGTTATCTATAAAGTTTGCGACAAGGTTTTCAAACACTGCCGTTACGGTGGAAAAACTTGCAAATGTCATAAACAAAAAAAACAGCGCCCCCCATACCCTGCCGCCGCGCATACCGATAAATATTCCGGGCAGAGTTATAAAGATAAGCGATGGTCCCTGGTCGGGCTCCACACCAAAGCTAAAGCACGCGGGAAAGATTATCAGCCCCGAGAGCAGCGCAACAAAGGTATCAAGCGCACATATTTTGATCGACTCACCCAAAAGCGTATATTCATCCGACATATAGCTGCCGAATATCTCGATGGACCCGAGACCCAGGCTGAGTGTGAAAAATGCCTGATTCATCGCAGAGGTAATAACATTTGACAAGCCAACTTCTTTCGTCCTGTTCAGGTCCGGCAGAAGATAAAATTTTATGCCCTCTCCCGCATTTTTCAGCATAAGGCTGTTTATTGACAGTATAATTATCAGCAAAAGCAGCCCTGTCAGCATAAATTTATTAACACGTTCAAGGCCATTCCGCACGCCAAAACTTAAAACCGCAAAGCCGAGTATAACGGTTATTGCCATATATATGCCCATTTCCTGCGGCGAAGCAAGCATATCGGAAAAAACGTCGGATACCCTATCCATTTCTATTCCCGAAAAAGTCCCTGTCGCAAATTTGCAAAAATACGCAAGCATCCAGCCCGCGACCGTTGTATAATACATCATCAGCAGATAACAGCCCGCCACACACAGCCAACCGTGTATATGCCATTTTTGTCCCGGCTTTTCAAGCACTTTGAAACTGTTTACCGTGCTTTGCCTGCTTGCGCGCCCTACTGCCAGCTCCATTGTCATTACGGGCAGTCCCATAAGCACAAGAAACAGCAGATAAAACAGCACAAACACCGCGCCGCCGCAGTTTCCCGCCACATACGGAAATTTCCATACATTGCCTATACCTATCGCACATCCCGCACTTACAAGTATAAATCCAAGACGGGTCCCGAAACTTTCTCTTTTATTCATTCCTATCCTCTTTTCATAAACTTATCCTAAAGTGACCATTTTATTTACATAAATCACCATAGTCAATGATATTCGTATTCCGCAGAAATAAATTTCTGCTACATACTCATAAC
>CAMNCZ010000275.1 GCA_946534775.1 uncultured Eubacteriaceae bacterium | reverse complement strand
TTACCGAGCGTTTCCTTAAAATGGGCATAGACGAACTTTCGGTCTCCGCACCGTTCGTTCTGCCATTAAGAGAAAAAGTCAGAAGCCTTGACCTTAAAAAACAATAACATTTAAAATTTTACTCCTATGACTTTCGTTTTGCCGGTTTTCAATAAAACGGCATATATAGAGGCATGGGAGTTTTTTATACTGAGATTATTTGCTTTCGGAAACAATTGTTTCTCAATGCCCTATTGGGTATCTGTTTGAAAAAACGGTTTTGGTATAAATGATGGAATATTGCTCAAATTTTAAAGCGAAAATTGTATGATATTTTTTGTGTGTCAACTTGACCTGCATATATCCATATTGTAAAATATAGTAAACAGTATCGGAAAATTTTATTTTTACAAGGAGGGATCAATATGAAATCAGGATCATCGGTCAAAAGATTTGTCGCTGCTATGCTTGCTTGTGTTTTAACTTTGCCTGTTGTGCCTGCGGCAGTTGAGGTAAATGCTGCCGAAACCTGCACTGTCGATATAAACACGACTTATCAGACAATACAGGGGTTTGGCGGTATAAATCTGCCGGAATGGATAACACAGGGTGATATGACGGATGCGCAGGTACAAAAGGCGTTCGGGAATGGTGATGATGAGCTTGGACTCACTATTTTGCGTGTATATGTCAGTGATGATAGCAATTCGTGGAAAATAGCCGTGCCTACCGCAAAGAGAGCATCGGCGCTTGGAGCAACTGTTTTTGCCACACCGTGGAATCCGCCCGCAAGTATGCGCACGGCAGGCGGCGGCGATCTCAGCAGCGGCAAATATCAGCTGAAAAAAGACAAATGGCCCGATTACGCCGATCATCTTAACAGTTTCATTAAGTATATGAAGAACAACGGCGTGGATCTTTATTCCGTATCGGTGCAGAACGAGCCCGATTATGCAGCGGAGTGGACATATTGGTCTGCGGAAGATCTGGCAAGTTTTATTGCGAAATACGGCAAAAGGGTAACAAGCGGGACCGATACAAAACTTATGTCTCCCGAAAGTTTCCAATATAAAAAAGATATTTACAAGGCTATTTTGAACAATGCGGACGCACTTGCAAATGTTGATGTTTGGGGAACGCATTTTTACGGCACACAAAGATCGCAGATGGATTATCCCGCGCTTGAAACTTCGGGCAAGCCCATCTGGATGACGGAAGTTTATGTTCCCAACAGCACCGCCGATTCGGCAGATGTATGGCCCGATGCTCTCGATGTTTCCGTAAACATTCATAACGGACTTGTTGTCGGCAATATGAATGCTTATGTCTGGTGGTATATCAGACGCAGTTACGGCCTTATGAAAGAAGACGGGGCTATTTCAAAAAGAGGCTATTGTATGGCGCAGTATTCAAAATTTGTCCGCCCCGGTGATGTGCGTGTGGAAGTGACGGAACAGCCTGCAAGCGATGTCTATGTTTCCGCATACAAAAAGACGGATAACAGTCAAGTGACAATAGTTGCGATAAATAAAAACAGTACGGGATATGCGCAGCAGTTTTCGCTTGGCGGTGAAAAAATAGCAAATATTGACAGATGGCGGACATGGGAGTATGCGAACCTTTCCAAGACAAGCAATCTGGAAAACGATGGCAGTACATTTTGGGCACAGCTTCCCCCGCAAAGCGTTTCAACTTTTGTTGTAACGTTGGAAAACGACGGTCGGGAGTATTTCCGTGATACATTTGAAGATACTTCGGATATGGGCAACTGGGCATCCCACGGCGGTACGGTCGAACTTGTGCAATCGGGCAGATATCCGTATAACGGAACAAATGCAATGCTTGTTTCAAAACGCGAGGCAAAATGGATGGGTGCACAACGCACACTTCCGACTGCAATAGTTCCCGGCAATACATACAGCTTTTCGGCAAATGTATGCACACTTGACGGTGCCGATTCGGAAACCTACTATCTTAAATTATACTATAAAGATTCGTCGGGTAAAGACCGATATTCGACGATCGCCGAAGCCTGTGCGCCCAAAAATATGTATGTTCAGTTAAGCAATAACAACTATACCGTTCCCGTTGATGCAAAAGATATGGTGATGTATATCGAAACCAAATACAATACCGATAATTTTTATATAGATGATGTGGTATGTGCATCTGCGGGTACGGAAACAGCGGGTGCAGGCAGCCCAAAGATAATAAAGGGCGATGTTGATTTTGACGGCAAGGTCACTAAAACAGATGCGGCACTTGTGCTTAAATACATAAGTGCCGATAAACCGTTTTTTGAAAGCGCCGAAATGAACGAAATGGCAAAACAGGCGGCGGATTTTGAAAATACGGTGGGTATTAATGTATTGGATGTTATCGGAATCCTTAAAAAAGCAAACTAAACGGCAATGCAAAGGTTATGAGAAGGGAGAAGCTTGCTTTCCCGATTTGAATGGTTTTATATAGGATTTTTATTGATTTATTATAACAAAAATAGTATTGGTATATTATATAAAATAACGTCAACACTATATTGACAAATAAAATTTACGGTGTTATAATGACCCTGTAATCAGGGAGTAGCCAACGCGAGATAAGTATAAAAAGCGTGATGCGTATTCGTCAGTACGGGAAATATCCCCGGATCGCATCGTAACAGGCGAGACTTTTTACTGCATTTTTTTGTGCGGTAGACAGTCTCGCCTTTTTATTTTGCCGTGAAGCTCAAATTTTACGAAAAATCAAGAAAGGATGAAAAAACTATGGTACTGTTGGATGCTGTTATTTTGATAGTGGGTTTTATTGCGCTTATAAAAGGTGCGGACATTTTTGTTGACGGAAGTTCCGCACTTGCAAAAAACTTTAAAGTACCCGGTGTTATAATCGGGCTCACCATTGTTGCGCTCGGGACAAGTGCGCCCGAACTTGCGGTCAGTACTTCTGCGGCATTGCAGGGGTCAAACGAAATTGCGCTGAGTAATGTTATAGGGTCAAATATCTTCAATTTGCTGTCGGTGCTTGGTGTGTGTGCGCTGATACATAATGTTCCCGTTGATGATGCTAATATGATAATTATTTATATTGCGGATGTGGTATTTGCGGCTGTTCGCTAAGGAGGCT
>CAMNCZ010000274.1 GCA_946534775.1 uncultured Eubacteriaceae bacterium | reverse complement strand
ATTTATAATTTTTAATAGGGAGTACAAAATGAACAAAGAAGAAAAAATAAGAAAAATAAAAAGCATATCGGGCACATCGGTGTACCGTGGGTTCACGTTCAAATACGACAAAGTGCCGACATATTATTATGTGCCTGACAACTCGGACAAGCTGTTTTTGGGGCTTAAAGAAGACGATTTTCAAACCAACGGTTTTTGTATAAGGAAAATAAAGCATATCAAAAAAATAAAAAACGTAAGCGAGACCGTTTTGAATATAAGCAGAAGTCTTGGACTGCCCGAGACTGAAAAAAAGCCCGATATCGACCTTAAAACGTGGAAAACGGCGCTTGAAAGCCTGTGTGAACGGGGCTGCTTTTTAATAGTGGAAAACGAGAGAAAAAATGGGTTTTTCTATATCGGAAAGGTCTGCGGGCTTTACAAAAACAAATTTGAGTTTTCGCCTATAGATGCCGACGGAGTGTGGGGTGCGGATATTATGATAAAATATTCGGACCTGACAAGTATTACCTTTGGCGACAGATATTCAAAGACTTGGGAGGAATATCTCGAAAATGGTGCAGACAGTTTTGGGTCAACTTATACCGAAAACAGCGAAGAAGAAATCGAAGAAACTTTTTCGGAGAACGAGGAAATTACGGAAGATATAGAAGATAAGACAGAAGAAATTTAAAATCAGGCGAATGGCTTGATTTTCTTCAACGTAACGGAGGTGACAGGGTGAAAACGATAAATATTCATATTTACGGCATAGTGCAGGGTGTGGGCTTCAGGCCGTTTGTATCGCGTGCGGCGAAGGCTGCGGGTGTGTCGGGTACGGTGGCAAACCGCGGGTCATTCGTAGATGTATATGCCAAAGGCGATGATGAACAGCTGGATAAATTTCTTGGTATTATAAAACACGAACCGCCCGAACGCTCGGTAATACTTGAAATTGATGTGACCGACTGCGAAGAAGATTTTGATTTTAAAACATTTGAGATAATTGAAAGTGAAAAGGAAATTGGTGATATTTTTGTTTCGCCCGATATTGCGACCTGCGATAAGTGCCGTGCGGAACTATTTGACAAAACAAATAAAAGATATCTGCACCCGTTTATCAACTGCACGCAGTGCGGGCCGCGGCTTACCATTATGGATACTATGCCTTACGACCGCGAACGCACGACAATGGGCGAGTTTTTGATGTGTCCCGACTGCGCTGCGGAGTATGTCGATCCCAAGACCCGCCGTTATGATGCGCAGCCCGTTTGCTGTAACGACTGCGGCCCCGAAGTTTATATTATCGGTACAAATATAAAGGGCGGCGCGGCAATTACCGAAACAAGGCGTGCTGTAATGTCGGGCAAAATAGTGGCAATAAAGGGAATAGGCGGTTTTCATCTTTGCTGCGATGCAAAAAACGAAAAGGCCGTTATGCGGCTGAGAAAGCTGAAAAACCGCCCGATGAAGCCTTTTGCGCTGATGATGAAAAATATCGGGACAGCCGAAAGAGAATGTGTAATAACACCTGTACAAAAAGAATATCTGACGGGCTGGCAAAAGCCGATAGTGCTGCTTGAAAAGCGGGAAGAAACATCAATAAGCGAGTATATTGCGCCCGATAATATAACGGTTGGCGTTATGCTGCCTTATGCACCCGTGCAGATGCTTTTATTTGATTATCCCGATGATGTAAAAATGAGTGACTGTCTTGTTATGACCAGCGGAAATGTACGCGGAGCGCCTATCTGCCGCAGTGACGAAGACGCTTTAAAGGAGATAGCGGGCTTTTGTGATATAATTTTATCGCATAACCGCAAAATTCTTTTGAGAGCCGATGATTCCGTTATGGACCAACTGTTTGACAAACCCTATATGATACGCCGTTCGCGAGGCTTTGCGCCCCTGCCGTTTATGATAAAGCACGGCAAAAACAGTAGGATACTTGCAATAGGCGGGGAACTGAAAAACAGTTTTTGTATTGCAAAAAACGGGCTTTTGTACCCGTCGCCATACATAGGCGATATGGCGGATATAAGGACGGTACAAGCGCTTAAAGAAAGCGTCGGGCGAATGTGCGGACTGCTTGAATGTGAGCCTCAGGCGGTGGTATGTGATATGCACCCGCTGTACAATACGGTCGCTTTTGCCGAGGAATTTGCCAAAGAGAAAAATATTCCGCTTATAAAAATTCAGCATCATTATGCGCATATTCTGTCGTGTATGGCGGAAAACGGCTGCGAACAGCCTGTTATCGGGCTTTCGTTTGACGGCACGGGCTACGGCACAGACGGTACGATATGGGGCGGCGAACTGCTTATCTGCGATTACGAAAAATTTGAAAGGATAGGCAGTATCGCGCCGTTTATGCAGTCGGGCGGCGATATCTCCGCAAAAGAGGGCTGGAGGATAGCGGCATCTATACTGCGCAGCAGCACCGAAAATGCTGCGGAAATATGCGAAAAACTTGAAATTTGTACCGAAAAGGAGTATAATTTGCAAAAAACAATGGCCGAAAAAAAGATAAACAGCGTTTTATCTACAAGCTGTGGCAGGCTGTTTGATGCGGTTTCGGCAATTTTGGGTATAAGGCGGGCCTCAACTTTCGAGGGTGAAGCCTCAACCGCGCTTATGTATCACGCGCAGCTTTATGAAAAGGAAAACGGGGGTTTTGTGCCGAATTATAGTATATACAAAAGTTTTTTTTGCGAAAAAGCCTTTAGTTATAAAAATGGTTTTATTGAACTGAATACATCGAATTACGCTGCGAATATCGCAGAAAGGCGCTTGAACGGCGAGGATATAAATGCATTGGCTTATGAGTTTCACGCCGTGCTTGCCGATATGGCGGCGCAGGCCTGCAAAAAAGCGCGCGAAAAGACAGATATCAATATATGTGCGTTAAGCGGCGGAGTTTTTCAAAACAGCCTGCTTGTAAGGCTTTGCAAAAAAAGACTTGAAGACTATGGGTTTAAAGTGCTGCTGCACAGCCTTGTACCGCCGAATGACGGCGGTATAGCGCTTGGACAGGCGGCAGCGGGTGCGGCCCTGTTATTTTGAAAGGGAGTGTTGTACGATGAACTGCCAAAACCGAAGAAAAGAGGATGATCTATGGATAAAGGTGCGAAAAT
>CAMNCZ010000273.1 GCA_946534775.1 uncultured Eubacteriaceae bacterium | reverse complement strand
AATTAATCTTCGGGAACTTCAATTTCGGGGATAACGGCAAGTACGGGCAGATCAAACATATTGCGAAGCTGATCTTCGTCCCTGACGCGTGAATCGAGAAGTTCCATAAGCACTACTATGCTTGCGCTTAAAATAAAGCCCAAAACAAGACCTAAAAAGGTATTTTTCAAAATATTGGGTGATGAGGGAAACTCAGGTTCGAGCGGACGGTCAATTATCTTTACCGAACCGCCGTCAACTATGTTTGTCATTTTATCGGGAGCCACTTCAAGTAAAACGTTTGAAATAAGCACGGCTTCCTTTGGGTTGGGGGAAACGACCGTAATGCGCATAAGCGGCGTTTCCTCTACGGCTGTTGCGCTTATCATATTTCTCAATACGGTCAAATCGTAATCCACACCCGATTTTTCCTTGACTTCCTCTATAATGGCGTTGCTTTTCAACATTTCCACAAAAACGGATGCCATCATACTTGAAGCTGATATCTCATTGGTTTCAATGTTGTTTGATATTACGTTCTGGCTGCTGTTTACATATATGGTAGAGTCGGCACTGTAAAGCGGCGTTATGGCAAATTTGCTGTAGAAGAAAGCAAAAACACCAAACATTACCGTTATGATAATTATCAGCCATATTCTTGATAAAAGCGCATCAACCAGTTGTTTGAGGTCTATTTCTATTTCGTGTTCTTCCATAATATTCTCCAATTTAATTTTTACTCTGTTATATTATACAACAGATGTGAGTAAAATGCAAGGATAATTTGCAGATATTTTTTTTAACAAATTATGTATAAAATTATTTTTATTATATTATAACGCTTCATTTGTATCGGTAAAAAATACCGTAAGAAAAACCTATAACGGTATATATGCTTGTTCGGGAGGTGATCTATGCCGTTTTATCGGCTGTGTACCGCTGTCGAGCCCGTTCCGTAGACTTCGGGCACGGTACCCGGGTAGATCATCTCTGCCAGCATCACGCGCCTGTCAAGGCTGATAATGCTGTTTATAAGCGGGTTGTAGGTGTGTATATCGGCGTGTATATTTATAAACAGCCCGAATGATACCTGATTTATGCCGACGGTTTTTATTTCGGTACTGCTGTCTGCGGTGATACCGCCGCTGCAGCTGATGTTTACAGGTATTTCGGGGCCTTTGTCGGCAAGAAGCGGTAAGCCCGTAAAGCTGCCGGAGCTGATGCGCACCGTGCTTTCGCCGTCAACAAGCATTTTTGAGAGTTCTTCGGCAATGATGCCGCAAAATCGATTTACGGCAGTTCCGTCTGCCGCTATATAGGTGACGGTACCGTTTTGTGCATATTTTATGTCGCAGATATTGCGTATATCGTTGTTTTCTGCGGCAATAGCCTTTTCTACGGCTTTATTTATGCATATATTTGTATATGCAAGTACCTTGTTTTTTGTAAGCAAAAGTGCCTGCGGAAGGATGAAATGGGAGTAAAGCGAAAATATAAGATAAATTACTCCGAAAACGGCAAAAACGATAAATATTTTTCTTGGTCCTTTTTTGTGCCTGAAAAATTTTTTCATTGTTATTTTTTTGCAAAGCCGTAAATAATGGGCTTTTGCGGTCCCTTTTTACAATGTTATAAATAATTTATAGTAAAATTTATAAAATTATGCTTTATTATTTTGAAAATATTTGGTATAATAAATAGTAGCAGGCAAAATTACGGAAAGTTCCAAAATAAATTTATTAATGGGAGATATAAAGATGATAAGAAAAACGGAGCCTAAAAAGCAGGCCGCCGATAAAGTGCCGACGCATAAAAAGGCGGAACAGCCGAAAAAGGCAGAAACATTGAAAAA
Organism: uncultured Eubacteriaceae bacterium; assembly: GCA_946534775.1. Classification (GTDB taxonomy): domain Bacteria; phylum Bacillota; class Clostridia; order Lachnospirales; family CAG-274; genus RGIG4310. The sequence continues at coordinate 1,291 of CAMNCZ010000273.1, read as the reverse complement.
GAAGCCCGCGGAGAAGCCAAAGGCAAAGCCAAAACCCAAAAACAGGCTTAAACCCGAGTCAAGACCGTTCACTCAGATGCTGAGGCTGTTTTTTGCGGTATGTTTTGTCGGGGCGGTCGTTGTTATGGCGGCAGGTGCGGGCGTTTATATTGCGCTTGTAAAAAATGCGCCCGAAATGGAGCTTGTTGCGATAGAACCCGCGACATACACCTCCATTATTTACGACAGCTACGGCAACGAACTGGACCGACTGCACGGTGATGAAAACCGTGAATATGCAACTTTAAGCGAGGTGCCCGAAAATTTACAGCACGCATTTATTGCGATAGAGGACTCGCGTTTTTACAGCCACGACGGTGTGGATATGCGCGGTTTTGCCAGAGCGGCCGTTTCGACACTCAGCGGCGGCAGGATGCAGGGTGGTTCAACACTTACCCAGCAGCTTATAAAAAACAATGTAACAAAGATGTACGGCGGCAATACTTGGCAGACAAAGATACAGGAACAGTATCTTGCGGAAAACTATGAACGTGAACTTACCGATAAACTCGGCAGCAAAGAAGCTGCAAAGAATTACATTCTGGAACTTTACCTTAATACAATAGGCCTCGGCCACGGTTACAACGGTGTTCAGGCCGCAGCTTTGGGCTATTTCGGCAAAAACGTAGAGGAGTTGTCGCTTTCAGAATGTGCGGTCATTGCGGCGATAACAAATAACCCCAGCAAATATTCGCCCCGTTCAAATCCCGAGGAATGCAAAGACCGTCAGACCATTATCCTTAAATATATGCTCGATCAGGGCTATATTACCAAGGAAGATTATGATGCGGCCATTGCCGATGATGTATTTTCAAGGGTAAAGGCAAGCGATGCGGACATTCAGCTTGAAGACGATACCACAAATGTACACAGTTATTTTATAGATGCGCTCTTTGACCAGGTATCGCAGGATCTTCAGAGAAAATACAACTATACGGCTACACAGGCCAATTATATACTGTATAACGGCGGTCTTGAGATAACCGCTACAGTAGATACGAAAATGCAGGCGATACTCGATAAGGAATTTGCGGATAACAGCAACTTCCCCGCGCCTTATTACGGTATAGATGCAAACTATGTTATTTCTATTATAAATAATGCGACGGGCGAGCAGATAAACCCGTCAAACAGCAAATTCTTTACAAATTACGAAGATGCCCAAGCGTGGGTAGCTCAGCTGAAAAAGCAGTATGAGGACAATCTTACGGCGGACCAGGAGATATTGGCGGACAAGGCGACTTACAACGTA
>CAMNCZ010000272.1 GCA_946534775.1 uncultured Eubacteriaceae bacterium | reverse complement strand
CCACCCTCGTTTATTGTCTGTCAAAATATTTTTTTCCTGCACTCGGCTTGAAATATGTCCTTATATAGCCGTCTGTCGAGATTATGACAAACTCGTTTGTGGCCTCTATATAATAAACATCGTCTTTATCCTCTTTTTCAAGCTTATGCAGGGCGTTTGGGTCGTGTGCGGCCCTGTCTGCGCCCGTTTCGTACTCCTCGGCGGTTTGGTATTGTCCGCCGAACTCGTCCCCGTGCTTTTCAAAATGCGAATCCCGCGTTTTTTTATTTCTGAAATAATACTGCTGCTTATATTCTTCCGACTGCAAAGCCTGCTTTTTATCGGCAGCTGCCTCGGTCGGTTCTTCCGTTATCTCTTCAAAAACCTCTTCACTGAAATTTTCTTCACTGAAATTTTCTTCGGCAAAGCTCTCTTCCGAAATATCTTCATACTCTTCCGATGCCGTCTCCTGCGCAGGCACTACTTCAAGCGGCGGGAGTGCGTCGTTATAAGCACTTTGCCGCGTACCGCAGCCCGCAAGCATCACAAAAGCAAGCAAGCCCGCAAAAACAGCGCCAAATTTACTTTTCTTCAACAGGCTCACCCCCCAATGCCTTTATTTTTGCCCTGACCTGTGCAAGTGTAACCGTATTTAAGGCGGAAATATTGCATTTTTCGGCCTTTTGATAATACTCCAGCGCTTCCGCTTTGTTGCCCTGCTTTTCGCGGATAACACCCATATAAAACAAGCTGTCCACCATTGACGGACGGAAAGAAAGCGCCTTTAAAAAATGTTCCTCGGCTTTATCGAGTTCTCCGCGCGCAAAAGCTATCTGCCCCATATTATCCCAGGCAGGCGCGTGCTCGGCATTGTCGTCAATGGCAATTTGTGTATATTCTTCCGCCTTGTCAAACTCGCCTTTTAACAGGTAAAAATAACCGAGTGTGGTATATGTGCTATAGTTTACATATCCAAAATCCTTGGTAAGTTTTTCCAGTATATCTATGGCTTTTTGTATATTTTCATCGCCGCCCATTATCCAATAGCAGCTGCTTACCGCAAGCGGGATATTCTTTTCATACAGTATAGCGGTATTGTATTTTTCGGCGCGTTCAAGGTGTTTCAGCGCCTCTTGTGCATTACCCTGGTGCAGCATTTCAAGCGCGTAGTTATAAAGGGCAGGCACATTTTTCGTATTTCTTGCGATAGCCTTGCGGTAAAAATGCAGCGCCTTGTCGGGCTTCCTTAAAAAATAGTAAAAATTTCCCACCATTCCCAGGTAATAACTGTAAAATATTATGCCGTTTATTATAAGATAAACAAAAATTATAGGTATCATTATCCAAAGCGGATACCGCATATAAAACACCGCAATTATCCACGCCAGCATACAAAAACCCAGCGTAAACCCGCGCCAATATTTCACCCAGTCTATTTTTTCTTGTTTTTTCATTTTAATTCCTTCTTGTATATGTATATGTATATTTACATAAATATTTTACAGTAAATTTGCCGTATTTGCAAGGGGGAAATAAAAAAATTGAGGGCCGCATTACACGGCCCTCGTAAGGAATGATTTATTATATTAGTCGATAGCGTAAACTATCTTTGATGACTGAGCGCCTGCGTAGGACTTAGCCCAGTTTTTAGCATCGTTTGCGCTTCTTGTAGCGTAACCGTAGTTGTTTGAAGGTCTCCAGCTGGTCTGCTTTGTTTTAAGGTTGGATACTGATGTTGAAAGTACCGAACCGCTGTCTGTGAAAGCACCAACGCCGTGATCGTCAACTACATTGCCGCCGTAATTACCTTTTTCAAAGTAATTCTTTTCGGAATAGATGTTGCAGCCTGTGTAAGGTGTGTAACCTAAGTGGAAGCTGTAAACATAGTTATTGTAGCAATGGAAGTAACCATATCTCATAAGGCCGGGGCCTCTTGTATAGTTATTGTAGAAGTAGTTGTTTGCAATGGTCATACGAGGATAGCCGCTGTAACCCTTGCTTGCGCCGTCTTCCTGAGGATAGCCGAGGATAAGACCGTATTTATGTCCGCCAAAGTAGCAGCCTGTTACGGAAACATAGTCTGCTTTAAGACCAACATAGAGGTGCTTGTCAACGTCGCTGTCTGTTTTGCTGCTGTGACCTACCCAAGTACAGTGGTCAAGCCAGAAGTTGTTGCCGTCGGAGATATACATCTGTATATCGTCGTTTGCATTTATAGATGAACTGTGCTGAAGCTTGATATTTTTGAAAATAACGTTGCCCGAGCTTGAGATACATCTGAAATGAATGTTGTTAAGTGTGCCTGAACCGAACTTGCCGATAAAGGTTTTGTTTTTACCTACATTTACCTTTGTAAGGCTGCCCTGAGAAATATTGCCGTTGATAACGATAGTATAAGCAGTTGAACCGCTTGCATATTTCTGAAGGTCGCTTAAATTGCTTACATAAACTACCTGACCGAGTACACCGCCCGTAACGCTGGCTTTTTCGCCGCCGCTCATATTTTTGCAGTAGCCTGCGAAACCTTCTGCGCCGTGTGAGTTAAAGCGGAAGCTCTGTGCGGATGAACCGCTGTAGTTTGAAAGTGTGTAGTTGGAGCCCGAAAGTGTGAGGGCCTGAGAACCGTTTACAATTTTGTAGTTAAGGCCGTTGCCGTTTGCATCGTTTTTAACTGCGGAGATCTGCCAGGTGCTTACACCGCCTACTGTAAGGGCTTTGCCTGTTGAAGCGTTGATAAACTGATAGTTGCCGCTGCCCTTTGAAACTACTTTCCAACGGTTAGCCGTTGAAGAAGTACCGCTTGAAACTACGTTTGAACCCGATGCCGTAACAAATTTACCGTCGCTTGTGCTTACAAATTCCATAAGCTGATCGGGGTAGCCGTTTGCATCTATAGCAGACGAGATGTTGCTTGCGCCCGTGCTGCTTGATGATGAACTGCTGCTTGAAGAACTGCTTGAAGAACTTGAAGAACTTGAAGAGCTTGAAGAACTGCTGCCCGAAGGCCACTGTGCTTCTTCAAAGTACCATATCTGGTTTGCTGTTTTGTTATTTGTCCACTGAATTACATTTGCGCCCGAGTCTTTACTCATATTAAGTACGTCAAGGCACATTTTGTGACCCGTAGGTTCTGTTGTGATAGC
>CAMNCZ010000271.1 GCA_946534775.1 uncultured Eubacteriaceae bacterium | reverse complement strand
TGCCCATAATTTTTGTAAATTTTATTTTTTCGACCTTAAATCAGTGTTTCCCTAACCAAAAGATCAAGGAGGAGAAACTATGCTTAACAGCAAGCAGCGAGCATATTTAAAATCGAAAGCCACTAAAATAGAGCCTGTTTTGATGATAGGCAAAGGCGGTGCATCGCCCGAGGTCGTACAAAGCGCAAACGAGGCACTTGAAGCCCGCGAACTTATCAAGGCAAAGGTGCTTGACAACTGTTTTGAAGATATACGCGATCTTGCGCATACCGTTGCCGAAAGAACACACTCCGATGTAGTAATAGTTATCGGCAGAAAATTTGTGCTTTTCCGCAAAGCAAAGAAAACCGCATTTGAAGATATGCCCAAGTAAAAAACTCCCCAAATCAGGGGAGTTTTTTTGCAGCATATCCTCTCTGTTGGTTATGGCACTTTCGGTTATTTCAACGTGTATAAGTTCTTTTGAAATATTGTATTTTTTGACACATTCTTCCAACACCGACGGCACATCCATCAACTCAAAATCAAGTCTTGAAATTATGATACAAAAAAAGGAACTCCGTTGCCGAAGTTCCTTTAGATTTAAAAATATCAGAATCCCGTCTGGGCTTTTGTAAGTTTTGCGGTTTTCTTTAATGTTTCGCCGTCGCGTATTACCGTAACGCTTACACTATCGCCAACTTTGCACTGCTTTATAGCATTTATAAGCTGATCTGCCGTAAATACGGGGTTATCGTTGAACGCCGTTACAATATCGCTTGATTTAAGGCCTGCCGCTTCTGCCGCACTGCCGTTTATTACCTGACTTATAACAACACCTGCCTGCGGAAGACCGTAATAAGCGGCCTCGCTTTCGCTTATATCTACCACCGAAACGCCGAGTGCGGGAGTTTCGGATGTATTCATAAGTGATTCTATCATCGGTTTTGCAACATCGCTTGCAATGGCATATCCTATGCCTTCTACCTCGGTCACGGCAAGTTTAGCCGTATTGATGCCTATTACCTGACCCTTGCTGTTTATAAGCGCACCGCCGCTGTTGCCGGGGTTGATGGCTGCATCTGTCTGAACAACGGTAAGTTTTTTGCCCTGTATATCGACCTCTTTGGGCAAAGTGCTTACTATACCCGCTGTTGCGGTATTACCGTGGCCAAGTGCATTGCCGATAGCTATAACGCTTTCACCCATCTGAAGTGAGGACGAACTGCCGAATTCCGCAACGGTAACGCCCGTAATACCTACGGATTTAAGGTCTGCCTTGCTTACGCTGATAACAGCAAGGTCTGCATTTGTATCTTTGCCCACAAGACTCGCCGATACAAGGTCACTTTCCGAAACAGAGATAAGAACCTTGCTTGCGCCGCTGATAACGTGTGCATTTGTAACGATATATACATTGTTTTCATCCTCGTGGAAAATAACGCCCGAACCTGCGCCCTCGGTCTCGTAAACCTGGTTGAACCAATCGCGTGAGGTTGCCTTTGTGGTTATGCAAACTACCGCAGGTTTAACTTTTTTTATCAATTCTATCGTATTTTTCGATGCCTCGTCAAGGCTTACTGTATTCTGCACATTGATCGCATCATCGTCCTCCTGCACGGTTTCTTCCGCAGAGTCCGCTGCCGCAGTACGGCTTTCCTCTATCTTGGGTATAACATATCCCGTTGCAAACGGCTCCGCAAAGCCGATAACTCCGCCGATAACGCAGCCAAGCACCATTATTTTAGCCAGTTGTTTTATTGCTTTTTTCATAGACATTCACCTCTTAAAATTGCTCGTTATAGTTTTTGAGTGTTGCTGTAACTTCCATCTGTTCATAGCCGTTTCTGATAACGCTTAATTTTACGCTGTCACCCGATTTATGCTTCTTTATCTCGTTTGAAAGGTCCTCAACGGATTTTACCTGTACACCGTCAATTGCAGTAATTATATCGGTACGCTGAAGGCCCGCTTTTTCAGCTGCACTGTCTGTATCTATCGCAGTGATAAACGCGCCGTCTGCGTCAATGCTGTATCTTGCCTTGAACTCTTCGTCTATAGTATAGCCTACTATACCAAGATAAGGTTTGTCAACACTGCCGCTTTCCATAAGCTGCGTTATGATATCCTTTGCCGTATTTACGGGGATAGCAAAGCCCGTGCCTTCAATGGAATAGCTTGAGTATTTGGCGGTATTTATACCTATTACCTGTCCTGCGCTGTTTACCAGTGCGCCGCCGCTGTTGCCGGGGTTGATGGCTGCATCTGTCTGTATCATTTCAAGGTGTTTGCCGTCAACATTTATCATCTTGTTTTCCGCGCTGATTATACCGCGTGTTGTGGTTTTTCCTTCACCAAGCGCATTGCCTATGGCAACCACATATTCACCCGTCTGTATGCTGTCCGAATCGCCGAATACCGCAGGTGTTACCTCGTTTATACCCGCTGCTTTAAGGTCGCTTTTAAGCACCGATATAACTGCCAGATCGGAAGATGCATCACGGCCTACAAGGCTTGCTTTGACACTCTCCTCACCTGTTATTGAAATACTTACGGCATTTGCAGACTCTACAACGTGGTTATTTGTTACTATATAAACCTTTTCGTCATCCTGGGAATATATTATGCCCGAACCTGCGCCCTCGCTTTCGTAAACCTGGTTGAAAAAGCCCTGTGTCTGTGCCGTTATCGAAATATTTACGACCGAATTTTTTACCTTGTTTATGGTATTTATAACATTGTCGTTTGTGGGTGTTATATCAAGGCTTGCTGCCGCAGTGGCTTCGCCCTCTATTTCTTTGTTTTGTGTATCGAAGTTAAACGGCTGAGCCGATTTTACAAACAAGTTTCTTGAACCGTTATACGCTACACCCATCGAACCGCCAAGCGCTGCGCCGAAAAGTACCGCACCTACGATGCCAAGTGCCGCCGTTTTTCTGAAAGCCGCTCTCTTCTGCTTGAATTCATCAAGCGCCTTTGCTTTTCTGTAAGCCTCTTCGGCTGCGCTTGCCTCTTCCGACATAGTCTGCGCAGCGTTATAGGTATTTGCTGCCGCCTCCGCAGATGCTTCTTCCGATATATTGCTTTTTGCTTCTTTTGTTTCTTCCGATACGGTTTCCTCTGCTTTAAGAGTATTATCGATCGA
>CAMNCZ010000270.1 GCA_946534775.1 uncultured Eubacteriaceae bacterium | reverse complement strand
ATATTTCTTTTTCTCTCGTTTCTTAATGTAACGGGGCGCAGGCCCAGTTCATTTTCAAGCGCAACATTCAGCTTGTATTTGTTTATGCTTAAAGGCAGTTCCTCGGCAGGCTTGCTTAAAAGTTCCACCTTGTCAACGGCAATCTCAAAACCGTTTACCGCACGTTCTTCTTTTCTTACCTGTCCCGTGATGCGCACCGATGCTTCATCGCGCAAAAACTGCTTTTCCTCCTCGGAACCTGTTTTCTGATAAACGCACTGGATAAGTCCGCCGATCTTTCTTAAAATAATAAATGCAAAATCATCAAAATCACGCACATTATATACAATGCCGTGTGTTGTGACCGTGCCTTCTGCCGTTTTCAGCTCTTCAATGCTTAAATCGGCAATAGTTCTTTCGCCGCTTGCTTTGATCATCTTTTCTCAACCTTTCGTAAAATTAAAATAAAAAAGTCCTTAAATAACTTAGTATTTAAGGACGAATTACCGTGGTGCCACCTTTTTTCGGTACAAAAGTACCCTCTTGCCCTTAACGCGGGAAACGTACAGCATTACTCGGCAAATCTTTCACACTGTCGGCTCGGAAGTGTTTTTCGTCTGAAAGTGTCAAGAATAAGGCTCTCAGTCTATGGCCTTATCTCCCTGTCAGGTTTCTTTTATACTACTTTTCTTCGTCTTAGCCTTTATATAAATAACTGATTGGTATTATATCACAATAATCAAATTTTTGCAATACAAAATTTAATTTTTTATGCTGCCACTGCCATAATAAGGTCTTCTACAGTATTGCGTCTGTCGTAATTTTGTATGTAATATGCCTTTTCGACATCATCCCAAGGGGTCATAATATAAATATACCTGTCAAATATCTTCATTATGGTATTTTTTCCGTTTACACTTACGGCAACATTTACACATTTGCCGTTATAGCTTTCACGGTTATATATTTTTTCGATATTTTTGTCTGTTTCTATCTCGCCAAGTTCAAGTGTATTCAATACATTTATAATGCCGTTTACCTTGACCAGATCGACAGTTACCCTGTTTTCGCCTTCGCCCCAGTAGGCGGAAAGTTTTTCGCGCTCGGCATCATTTGCGGCATAGTATTTTACGCCGCCCTTTATCTCGGGATAGTACCTTGTGCCGCCGATAATAAGCGGATCGTATACCGTGACCAGCGCTACTTCCTGCTCGTTGAAGTTAAAGCCCTTTGTGGGCAAGGTTTTCATTTTATGGTAGCGATATAAAGAATAGCCGCCTTTGCCTGCCAAAGCAACTATAAAAACCAGCAATATTGCAAGGCCAAAATAGGAAACGATCCTAAGCATCTTTTTTTTGTCCAAGTCAAACACTCCTATGTCAATTTACTGTATTGATCTGTTAAAAGCATTATTTTTCAGGCATTAAGATAACCTTTTTTCACTGCCTTGTCAAGAAGTTCAAGCGTAAAATCCCTTAATTTGGGATGTGAAAGCCTTGTAAGCCTGTACGCGTGTTCTTCAACATTTTGCTTTGTTATGCCGTTTTCAAGCCAGATGCTGCCTTGATTTGTGTAGTTTAACAATATAGGCTGCAAGCGATCAAGCGCATTTGCAAAAAGCGCCTCGTTTGTATCGCAGCTTTCAAACTCATACCAAAGTTTTTTCATATTTTCGCCCTGTTCAGCGGGAAGTATGGAATACAGCTTATCCGCCGCATCGTGCTCACGCTTTGCCTTGGTCTTGTTCCCCTCTTCATCATAAAGGTAGGTATCACCCGCGTATACCTCAACAAGGTCGTGCACCATAAGCATCTTTATAACGTGCGATATATCCGTACCCTCGGGCGCATATTCCGCAAGAGTAAGCGCAAACATACAAAGATGCCAGCTGTGTTCCGCGGAATTTTCTCGTCTGCTGCCGTCGGTAACGGATGAACGGCGAAGCACTGTTTTTAGCTTATCAACTTCAAGCAAAAAATCAATTTGTTTTTCAAGCCTGTCCATTTTTTTTACCTTTGGGTACTCCTCTATTATTTTTCTTTCACCACATCTTCGGCAACCTCCGCAATATGCTCGGGTGTAAAGCCAAAATAATCAAAAAGTTTCGGGAACGGCGCCGAGATACCAAAGCGGTCAACACCGATAAATCTGCCTTTTATGCCGATATATCTGTACCAGTAATTGTCGCTTGAAGCTTCAACGGCAACTCGTTTATCTACCTCAACGGGCAGAACGGACTGCTTATATTCATCACTCTGTTCTTCAAAAAGTTCAACACAAGGCATACTTACTATTCTTGCATCTATGCCTTTACTTTTAAGTATCTCCCACGAATCATAAGCGGGGCCCATTTCGGAACCTGTTGCAATAATAATTACATCGGGAGTTTCCTTTTCGCTGTCTTTTGCGATATATCCGCCTTTCAGGGCTTTTCTGCCGTCATTGCCGATATTTTTTGTAGTCTGACGGGTAAATGCCATAATTGTTGGCTTTTTGCCGTTAAATGCAGCCGTATACCACGCCGCAGCCGCCTCGTTTGTATCGCAGGGGCGGAAAGTATAGCTGTTCGGCATACTTCTGAAAGATGCAAGCTGCTCTACGGGCTGATGTGTCGGTCCGTCTTCGCCAACACCGATACTGTCGTGTGTAAGTATGCCTATAACGGGCAGACTTGCTATGCCCGCAACACGAATAGCGGGTTTCATATAATCGCTGAATACAAAGAAACTTGCTATGTAAGGCTTAACACCGCCGTGGAATGCCATACCGTTTGCAATAGCTGTCATTGCAAGTTCCCTTATGCCGTAATGCATATTGGCACCTCCGCGGTTTTCCCTTGAATAGAAATCCACATCCTTCATAATGGATTTGTTTGAGGGTGCAAGATCGGCAGAACCGCCTATAAGGTTAGGCACCATATCCTTTATTTTATTAAGTATTTTTTCGGACGACTGGCGTGTTGCGCAATCACCTTCATAATTCCAGAATGAATCGTCGTTTAAAAGATCGTTTTCGTACTTATTGTCAAACCAGTCAACAAGCTGCTGTGCAAGTTCGGGATATTTGTCCTTGTACGCCGAAAATTTTTCGTTCCACTCCTGTGCGTATTTATTTATCTTTTCGGTAACTCCCGCCATATACTGCTTTACTTCGTCGG
>CAMNCZ010000269.1 GCA_946534775.1 uncultured Eubacteriaceae bacterium | reverse complement strand
TAGCCATATAATTTTTCATTATCTGCACCATATCGCCCGCGTCTTTTTTCATACCGCCGACTTCATCAAAAGCAATGCAGTCCCAATTCCCAACAAGTCCAACCTTATGCGATGACATATTGTAAAACATATTTGAAACAGTTGTGTGTCCGCTGCTCATAAGAATAGAATATGGCGATAGTTCGCTGTAAGCGTGTGATTTGCCTGTTCCTCGCGGTCCCAGCTCAACAAGGTTGTAATTTTTCTGGATAAAAGGCACAAAACGCAGTAAGTAATGCAATTTTTGTTTTTTGTCAAGTTCACTCGGTTCGTACCCCGCCGAACGCAGCAAAACATCTATCCACTCCTCTTTTGTAAAATTCTGCCTTGCCGTCTTTATTTCATCCAAGTCAAGGTTTGGCATCTGTATGGGTCTTAATGATGTTATCTCAAACGGCGAATCATATTTTGATTTTTTCTTTTTTATTTTCTTTTTGCGCTTTTGATTGCCGAAAATATCATCTTCATATTCATCTTCGTCATTATCGTTATTAAGCCCCACATAACTTATCTTTATTATGCACCAAATGCCACCGACAAGCAGTTTTTCATTATGTACCACCAAATCGCTGCTAACCTCAAACGGGTCGAGCTTAAGATTGGTAAACCATGCTATGTACTTATCCACATGTTCTTCAAGAGATACGGTTATTTTATCTATTATGGTATACTGTCCGTTTTCCTTGATTTTGGATTTTACATATTCACTCTGATCGGGGCGAACATAATTCTCGCTTAATATTTTCTTTATCTTGCCAAGTCCTACCTCTATAGCATCTTCGTCATCGGTCGCACAGTACATTCCAAGTAAATATTCAAGAACATAAGTAGGCACATTCGCACCTTTTTTCATTAAACTTGTCGGATCTTTCCGCACAGCTTTGCCCGGGAAGTTTTCCAGAATTTTCATATCAAGTTCCGTCATTTACCGTCAACTCCTTTTTAAAATCCAAAATCATCCGTAAATGCAACATCTATATTAAACTCGGTCTTGTCGGTCTCGCCGCTTTCCTTTTCTTTGATCACAAGATAGTAGACCGCCGATTTATCAAACCGGGTGCCTTTAAGCATAAATCTCAAACGGAAAGCACGGTCATCACCTGTTTTGTCGGCAATTATATTTTGACGGTCACTAACAGGCTTGCCACTTTCATCACAAATATAAAATTCGTATTCCGCCGGCAATACCTTACCACCCACGGACTCCGTCTGATAAAAATCAAGATTAAAAATGGTATTGCTTATTTTTCTGCTTTGGCTCATAAGCTTGACATGCGCTTTTACGGTTTCTACATAACCTTTTGAGCCTGCACGTTTGTTTTTGAATTCTATAACAGGCAGACATATTTCCTGCAAAGTTATACCGCCATGCACATAATTCATCCCGCCGCCTGCTTTAAGTCTTATACAGTCTCTCGGCACAAATGCTGAAAAGTCGCTGTTTAGGTGTTTAAGCGGTACTTTTACCATATTTTCAGCTTCGCCGTCGGTTATTATATATCGCCTGTCAAGTTCGTATATTTTTCCGCTGATGTTTTTGTCCAGCTTTTCGTATTCCTGCAAAGGCTTGTATGTATATAAAAATCCGTGATCTGCGGTAATAATAATATTTGTGCCATTCATTTCATTCACTATAATACGCACAATATTTTTTATTTCGTCTATTGCGGTCTCGCAGGCTTCAAATACCTTGTCCTCTGTCGCCTGTTTTTCACCGACCGCATCTATTGCATTGTGAAATATATATACACAATTAGCGTTTTTTACTGCCTCACGGCGTTCGGGCTTTTTCATAGAAAGCAGATCTTTGTATCTTAAAACCGTGCTGTCCTCACGCTTAGCTTTTAATACCTTTCCTCGATTTTCCGTGCCGTCTGTTGACATATCATCACACAGCACTTTCATATTTTCGTCAAGCCGTAATTTTTTATGCGGCAATAAAGCTGCCATTCCCGTTTTTGTTATTGAGGGCACGACCGCCTGCACCGCCGATATTTTTGCATTGCCCTTGGTGTCTGTCACCAATTTTTCGCTTAATTCCGCCGCCGTTTCGTATCTCAGCGCATCTGATATGATAACATACACCTTTCCCGTTGATACGGGAAGAACAAATTTGTTATAAAACCCGCTTTGGTGTTCCAATTCGGGCAGTTCCGGTTCAACGGTCATATAATCATAAACACCATCTGTCCAGTTGCGGTTAAGCTGCGTCAAAAATGTGTTTTTATAAATATTTTCTATATGGTCGGCAGCATTTTTAAACAGATCGTCCAATACATAATTTGTATTTAAAAGACTTCTTCTGAACGCAAGACAAAATTTTCTGTAATAAGTATCTATAAGATAATATTTTTGCGTATATAACTTCCATAAATTTGTATACTCGTATTCTGTTATGGGCTCAAAATCAAGTTTTGCAGCATAAAGCAAACCGTCATAATACGGCTCAAAGCGGCTGTACCACTTTGTAATGCGTCTTTTTTCGACAGTTTCTTTTATATCATCAACTTTTATTATGCCATCAGCTATCAGGCGCAGATATGCCGCAATTATGCTTTCATCCACGCACGGCAGACCCTCGATATCGTTTATTTCGTCGGGTGTACATTTATCAAAATGCTCCGCAAGCGAAAGCTCTTCCTCGACATCTCTTGTCAATTCATATAACTTGTCCGTATCTTCAAGATAAAGCCACTCGTTTACAAGTGTATGACAAATAGCGGCATTCGGCTTTGAGATATATTCGCCAAGTCCCTTTAATGCACTGCACCTTGCGGACGTGCCCGTAAGCAGGATATGCGCCGCAAGGGGGAGAAGGGATGCGCTTTCGTTGTTTTCATAACCCGTGTAGCGTTGTATCATACGCCACAGCATTTCTTCGCTGCCGAATTTTTGTATATTTTCAAGAACCTCATTTTCGTCGGCATTAAAACCCGCTGTAAGCAGGGCAAAGATTATCGCGGGCGCATTGTTTTTCTTCGCACCCGAAAGCACCGCCATAACATCAATATGCAGCTGCTCCGCACTTACATAATCGCTGCCGAGTGCGTTAAGTTTTGCCGCACGTTCTTTGTTTTCAAAAAACTTTGTATATAACTTGACCG
>CAMNCZ010000268.1 GCA_946534775.1 uncultured Eubacteriaceae bacterium | reverse complement strand
GAAAAAAACTTTATTTCAGAGGTGATAGGCAATGGGAAATCCCGAAAAACCAAAGGAAAAACCCAAGCATAACGAGGCGGGCGCTTTTACCCGTGAATGGCGCACCATAGAAAAGCGAGACACGGGGCTTATTGCGGCTTATCTGCTTTATATGGGGTATGACGGCATTATAATAATGGGCTACAACGAAATGGTCAAGCAGTTTATAGATGTTGTTTACGGCACAGGCGTAAGCATAGTTGTGGAGATACCCGACGACCAATTCTGCGACGAGACCCGTGTACCCGTCACAAAGGCGCTGAGTGAGTCTTTGCAGTTTTGCAGGGGCGCAAGGCTGGTGCTTGAAACGGACCTTTCAATGTACAAACTGCGCCGTGCCACTTACGACCGCTACACGCTTGAAAGCTGTATGCTTTCCGACCTTTTAAAGCGCGTAAACGACACGGAGATATTCAACTGGTTTGTAAACGATTACGAATATTACGACGAGATGTTCAGCGAGTTTATCGACATTGTCGATATGCGCTACAAATCCATACTGGTTTACGGCAACGGCCAGCTTGCGCGCAAAATGCACAGTGCGCTTGCGGAAAAGTGCGGTGCGGAAAACACGGCCCTTATCACCCAAAAGCAGATAAAACTTACCGACGCAGGCCGCGCGATGATAATAAAAGCGCCGCTTGGGAAGAAATTTGATGCAATATTGTATTTCGGTATCGTGCAGGAGATAAATGTTTCGCAGGACGGCCTTAAAGTGGATGCGATAAACCACAACTCCATCTGCGCCGAACTTGCGATGAGTTACGACCTGGCGGTAAATGTGCTGCCTGTTTTGAAGGCGGGCGGCGTTAAGGTATTTACCTATCTTTATCCCGAGATATTCACCCTTAACTATATGCTTAAAGCAAGGGGCCTTGACACATTCAAAAGGACACCTTTCCTTCACATGATGGTAAAGGATAAAAAATACGACCTTGATATAAGAAAGTTTTTCTGCGAGCTTTACTCACCCGAGTATGTCGAGGGCATACTTACGCGCCCGCAGGCTGTCGAGGTAAACGGTATAAGGAAATATGCGGACTTCCATTCGGCCTTTTACAACACCGTAAACGGCTGCCGTCTGACCACAAATGTACCCGAACACCCCATACATACGATACACTTTTTCGGAAAATGTGTTGCAATGGGTCGTTTTGTTGAGGATAAATTTACGATACCAAGCCAGCTGCAGCGCTATATAAACATTGGTTTTGACCAGTATCAGGTAATAAACTACGGTGTTGAGGCCGACACGGCTATCAACAAAAAACTGCGCAATATAAAGGTGCGTGACGGCGATATAGTAATAATTCTTTACCGCCATTACGAGGTCTACCGCAAAAAAGGCATAGAGGTAAACTACCTGCTTGACCTTATTATGAACCTTACGCGCGAAAAGAGAGAGTATTTCCTTGACTCTCCCGAGCATTTCAACCACGTTGTAAACAACAAAATAGCGGAATATATTTATATGAGCATAGAAGACGAGCTGCGTGACGACTATGAGGAGAGCGACCACTACTTCTCGATGAACGACGGCACCGCGCCCGATCTTGCGCCGCCTTATCCCGAACTGGCAGAGTTTATAGACGAACTCAAAACGCACCGCGTAAAGACCAAATCGGACAAAGTGGGCGCTATAGTTATGAACTGCAACCCGTTTACGCTGGGCCACAGATATCTTATAGAAACAGCGTCAAAACAGGTGGAGCAGCTTTATGTATTTGTTGTTGAAGAGGATAAATCCATTTTCAGCTTTAAGGACAGATTTATGCTTGTACAACAGGGTACGGCGCATCTGCCGAATGTTACCGTGCTGCCCAGCGGCAATTTTATGATATCGACACTCACCTTCCCCGAGTATTTCAACAAGGATAACGTGGGTTCGGCAACTATCGACCCGTCAAACGATGTCGAGCTTTTCGCAAACTACATTGCGCCCGCGCTTGGCATAAAGATACGTTTTGCGGGCGAAGAACCGCTGGATATGGTAACAAGGCAGTACAACGAAACTATGAAACGTATTCTTCCCGCCTGCGGTATGGAATTCAGGGTAATACCGCGTCTTGAAAGCGGCGGTGAAGTTATCAGCGCCAGCCGTGTGCGCCGCTGTCTCGAGAAAAAGGATTTCGGCACGATAAGCCGTATAGTTCCCGAAACGACATTGAGGTATCTTTTAAGCAATTTCGGATAAATGGAGTCATTTTATGGGGTTTTTGACAAAAAAATTTTTACGCACATTTTTTGCCGCATTTATATTGGGGGCTGCGGTTTTAATGACAGGCTGCGGCAGCGGCAAAGACTCACCCGCCGAAACGGCGGAGGTACAAGGCTTTGAACCTGTTACGCAGATAAAAGACGGTCAAAAAAACGTCTATGTTATTTTGAAAGTAATGACAAGCCAGTACTGGCAGGACATAATCGACGGCATAACAAAAGCGGGCTTAGACAGCGGCTGCAACGTATATGTCGGCGGTCCTTTGGGCGAGGGCGACTGGGAAGACCAGGCAAAACTGCTTGACGAGGCCGTAAACGAGCATAAGGCGGATGCGGTCATACTCTCCCCCGCCTCCTCTTCGGCGCTTGTCGGAAAAATAGGCGAAATTTACAAAAACGGCACTCCCGTTATACTGGTAGATACCATTATAAACGGCGAGGATTACAACACCTGCTATATGACCGACAATTTACAGGCGGGCGGGCTTGCGGCCGAAGAAATGCTGGATCAGCTTATTTCAAGCGGACTTTCGGAGGAGGACAGCGCTTCTATCGCAATACAGATAACTTCTACCTCCTCACAGACCGTTATCGACCGCCTTGCGGGCTTTAACAGCTATTGGTCGGTCAATGCGCCCGAAAACTGGAAGGTGCTTGACGAGGTAAAACTAAACAACGGCGACAAGGAAAAAGCCAAGCAAAACTGCATCGATCTTCTTGAGGCATACCCCGATATAAAGGGCTTTTTCGGCTGCAACAACAGTTCCACGGTGGGCTTTGTAAACGGTCTTAACGAAAAAGGCCGCGAGGATGTGGTTCTTATCGGTTTTGACTACGCGGACGAGACTGCGGCGCTTGTCGCCTCGGATAAGCACAGGGTATCGACCATTGTG
>CAMNCZ010000267.1 GCA_946534775.1 uncultured Eubacteriaceae bacterium | reverse complement strand
GTCGGCGCAAGTAAACGCCCAAAGTCCAAAGACTTTTGTCGTTTACTATAAATATGTATTTTTAAGACTCTTTCAGCTGAAAGGGTCTTTTTTTGGCAGATTTTGCAGTATGTATTGCTGTATATCATTTCTTTATGCGGAAACAATATAATTATAGTTTTATCGATATTACGTTTAAGGAGATGAGTATATGGCAGTGACCAAGGTGGAAATATGCGGCGTTAATACAAGCAAACTGCCCGTACTGAAAGAGAGTGAAAAAGAAGAACTGTTTATGCGCCTGAAACAGGGTGACGATCGGGCCAGACAGGAATATATATACGGCAATTTAAGGCTTGTTTTAAGTGTGATACAGCGTTTTACCAACCGCGGCGAAAATATAGACGATATCTTTCAAGTGGGCTGTATAGGGCTGATAAAGGCAATAGATAACTTTGACACTTCGCATGGGGTGAAGTTTTCAACTTATGCCGTACCTATGATAATAGGCGAGGTAAGGCGGTATTTAAGGGATTACAGTGCTATACGGGTGAGCCGTTCTCTGCGTGATACGGCATATAAGGCTTTACAGGCAAAGGAAAAGCTGACTGCCGCAAATAACAAGGAACCTACCGCAGAGGAAATAGCGAAAGAACTGGATATGGATAAAACGGATATTGTTTTTGCGATTGAGGCGATACAAACGCCTGTGTCGTTGTTTGAACCCGTGTATCACGACGGCACCGATGCACTTTTTGTTATGGACCAGGTGAAAGATGAAAAAAACAGTGACGAAGTATGGCTTGAAAATCTGTCGCTTAAAGAGGCTATGAGCAAGTTGAGCGAAAGAGAGCGGTATATAATTAAACTGCGTTTTTTCAGGGGGAAAACGCAAATGGAGGTAGCAAATGAAATAGGCATTTCTCAGGCCCAGGTGAGCAGGCTTGAAAAAGGTGCCCTAAAAAATATGAGAAAGTATGTGTAGGGTGATGGTATGAAACTTATCAAAGATAAGGTAAATTTATATATTGAGGAAAACAAAAAATTCAAAGGGTTTTATCTTTGTATTTGTCTGCATCAGCCGCTTGATGAAAGCACGGTAACAAAAAACAGACTTTTGTCCCTTGTACTTGCAAGCGGGTGTGATATGTACAAAACACAGACGGAGCTGAATACGGCACTTGCGGAATGTGACGGGGCGCAGCTTAGCATACAGTCGGTAAAAAAAGGCGACAGGATAATTTTACAGTTTCTTATTGCTGCCCCAAAAGGCAGTGAAGAGGAGCAGTTTCGCATTTTAAGCGAGATAATAAACCATCCGTATTTACGGGCTGACGAGTTTGCCGTTTCGAGAAAGAAGCATCTTAAAAATATAATCGAAAACAAAATAGCGGATAAAAAGCATTATGCTTTTGACAGATGTATGGAGATAATGTTTGAAAAAACGGGTTTCGGGCTTGACGGAGACGGTATTTTAAAAGATCTTTGCGGTATACGCGACCTTTACGGCTATTATAAAAATGTATACGAAAATTCGCAGGCAGATATTTTTATACTGGGTGACATCAGTGCCGAAAGGGCGGAAGAACTGGTGATAAAATATTTTCCAAACCTTAAAACAAACAGTTTGCAGCGCGGAAAGGCCAATCCCGTAAGTTATAAAAGCGTGGTCGAACATTCGCAGGGCAGCCAGGCAAAGCTTTGCGTGGGTGTGGATATGGGAGAGGGAGATCGCTTTGATAAAATAGTTTTTAATGAATTATTGGGTGTTGGGCCGTCGTCAAGGCTGTTTCGCAATATAAGGGAAGAAAACGGGCTTTGCTATTATATATCAAGCACCTATTTAAGCCTTGCAAATGCGGTGATAATACAGGCGGGCATTGATGAAAATAATTTTGACAAAACAGTAAAGCTTATAGAAGAACAACTGAAAATGCCCGTAAATGATCGGGAGATAAAAGATGCGAAAAGATCGGTCGTGAGTACGCTTAAAATTATCGGAGATTATCCGACGGCTTTGATGGATTTTTATTTGACGCAGGGGATATTTGACGACGGTATAACGGTGGAAAAGGCAATTGAAAAAGTAAAGGCAGTGGATAAACTGACGCTTTCGCCCAAAATAAGTGTTGTTTATCTGCTCGGGGGTGAAGAAAATTGATATCAAAAAAGACTGTATCGGGTGTGGAGTGTTATATAATACCCAAAAAAGGCTTTGTGCAGAAACAGGCGATGGCAGTGGTGCGGTTCGGGTCCGATATATCGGGATATACGGTTGGCGGCAGGCATTTTGACATACCGCCGGGTACTGCACATTTTGCGGAACATCTGATGTTTGCTTCCGAAAACGGCAACAGAATGGAAAAATTCGCTAAGCTTTGTGCCGAGGCAAATGCCTTTACTGCATTTGACCGTACTGCGTATTATTTTACCTGCACCGAAAATTTTTACGAGAACCTTGCGGAACTGATTAAATTGATATCGACCCCGTATTTTACACGTCAAAATATAGAAAACGAAAGAAAAATAATTGAAGAAGAGATAAAAATGTACGGCGATGATGTGCGCTGGCAGTGCTATTTTTCGCTGCTTAAAATGCTTTATCCAAACTGCGCGGTATCTAATGAGATAGCAGGAGGTACAGAGGATATTAAATGTATTGATGAAAATATACTTTATGCCTGTTACAATAATTTTTACACAAAAAACAATATTGCGCTGATAGCAGCGGGGGATATTGAGGAGGAAAGAGTATATGAGATAATGGAAAACAATATAAAAACGGCTGAAACGGCAGATGTAAAAGCAGACGAATATACTTTGAAAGAAATTACAAAAAAATATACCGAAAAGTATATGGATGTATCGGTACCGTTTTTTTATCTTGGTTTCGGGGAAGGGATAAATGTCCCGACCAATGCGGAAAATATTGTGAAAATGAGGGTATATCTTGAATGTATAGCGGGGGAATGTTCCGAACTTTACAAAAAACTTCTTGAACAAGAATTGGCAGACACACCGCTTGGCTTTGAATATTTAAAGGGGAAAAATTACGGTGCGGGGCTGATATTCGGGGAAACGGCAAAGCCCGCAGAAATGGCTGATCTTATTGTAAAAGAAATTGAAAACACGGCTTTGTACGGCCTTAAAAATGCAGATACGGTAATAAAAAAACAGCGCG
>CAMNCZ010000266.1 GCA_946534775.1 uncultured Eubacteriaceae bacterium | reverse complement strand
AAGCTTTTTGCCGATCTGAAGCAGGCTATGAAGGACAAGGACACTGTTAAAAAAGACATTGTTCAGATGGTCCGTGCAGGCGTGCTGCAAATCGAAAAAGATAACAAGATAGAGGCATCCGATGAGGATGTTATGGTCGTTATCAACAAAGAGATCAAAAAGCTGAATGATGTCCTGCCCGATTTTAAAAAGGCAGACAGACAAGACTTGATTGACGAAGCCGAAAAGAAAATTGCTATTTTGAAAGCATACCTTCCCGAACAGATGTCAGAAGACGCAATCAAAGAACTTATCCTTAAAACTGTTGAAGAAACGGGCGCGGTATCCATGAAGGATATGGGCAAGGTCATGGGCGCAGTCAGTGCGCAGACCAAAGGCCGTGCGGATAACAGGCTTGTAAGTCAATTAGTTAAAGAAACATTATCGGCGCTGTAAAAAGCCCGAACAAAAAACCGCGTGAATAACGCGGTTTTTTTTGGGCTGTCGATAAAGTTGACAGCCTTGACAGAAAACTAATGTTTTCTGTCAAATTGCATTCGGGCTGCGCGCATCAAAGATACACTTGCCCGAATATATGTAGAAAAAGCAAGTTTTTCTCCTCAGCGAAAACACGGTTTCCGCCTGCAGATTATAGTCTGCGACGCTTTGAGTTACTGCAAAAATGAATATTGTAGTTTTTACAATTTCATTTTACGATATTGTAAATAACTTTTTTGACAGTCTGTATGGTGCCGATATAACTGGCACCATTATTTTTTTGTATAACTGGTACTTTACCAAATGATTAGTCTATGCTAACATATTTTTTGGTACAAGTGAGTTAAACAAAACTAATTGTATATATCCGGAGGCGTACTATGAAAATTTCAAATAAGCTAAAGCGTGTTTTCGCTTTGATAACGGCGGTAATGATGTTTGCGGCAATGCCCGCGGATGCATTTGCGGCATGGGGACAAAGTGAGGGCACTTATGCCAACTGGAGCGAACTTGCAGATAAAATGGAGGAAGTTCTTGAGGGTGTAAAACAATACTATGCAGACGGTGACGCGGACACGGCCTACGACCAGATGAACCGCGCCTACTACAACTTTTATGAGGTGGAGGGCTTTGAAAAAAGCGCGAAATCCTATATTAAAAGTTCCAGAAAGACCGAGGTGGAGTTACAGTTTACAAAATGTAAATCGGGCATAAAAAAAGGCGAATCGCAGGAGGCCGTAAACGGCTATGTTGACGGACTTATTGCAATGCTTAAAGAAGATGCCGATATACTTGATGTAAAATTCGGCTACAGCGACGGTTCGACAAATTCCGAAAGTGCGGACAGTGCCGACAGCGCGGAAACGTCCGACAATACCTCCGCACAGGCGCAATCGGGCGGCCTTGCAGCGGGCGCAAATGCGGGCGTTACCTTCCTTGCCTGCTTCGGTATTATTTTAAGGGAAGGTTTTGAGGCTATACTGGTAGTCGGCGCAATAATCGCCTATCTTGTAAAATCGGGCAATAAAGATAAACTGCGTGCGGTATATCTCGGCTCGGTAATAGCAATTATCGCAAGTTTTGCGGCAGCGATACTGTTAAATGCCCTGAAACTTGCAAACACCGCAAATCAGGAGATAATTGAGGGTGTTACGGCACTTATCGCGGTGCTTGTGCTGTTTTATGTCAGCAACTGGATGGTCTCGAAAGCCGAGGCCGAGGTGTGGAATAAATATATACAAGGTCAGGTAAATTCATCGGTTGAAAAGGGCAGCCTTTTCACACTGGGCTTTACGGCGTTTCTTGCGGTTTTCCGTGAGGGCGCGGAGGTAATACTTTTCTATCAGCCTCTTCTTGCACAGGGCAATCCCGCTATGGTATGGGCAGGTTTTCTGACAGGCTGCGTGGTACTGGTAATAGTTTATCTGGCAATACGTTATTTAAGCGTAAAACTTCCTATAAAACCGTTTTTCCTGGGTACAAGCATACTGATGTTTATAATGAGTATCTCTTTCCTTGGCTCGGGTATAAAGGAACTTATAGAGGGCGATGTGCTTATGATGACATCTCCCGACTGGCTTGCGGCGATAATTCCTTCAAACGATGTGCTTGATGTGCTGGGTATTTATCCCTGCCTTGAAACACTTATACCGCAGCTTATACTTTTAACTTTGACACTGCTTATCTTTGTTATGACAAAGTGGAAAAGAAACAACAGGGTCGAAGCAGGTGTGCTGGCTATCCTTTTCGGCAGCCTGGGCATACATAAATTTTATGTAGGTAAATACGGCAGGGGTATGATATACGCAGTTTTCTGCTGGACATTCATCCCCGCTTTACTGGGCATAGCGGAAGGCATACACTGCCTTTGTATGACAGATGAAGAGTTTGAAAAAGAACTTGCCGTATAAAAGGAAACACTGATTTATTCACCCTTAAAGCAGTGTTTCCAAAAATAAAAATATAATAAAAAGGAGATTATAATTATGAAATTCAAAAAAATTGCGGCTTTAGCTACAGCAACAATGATGGCAGCAGCTGTTCTTACAGGCTGCGGTTCATCCGAATCCACACAGGCACCTGCCGAGAATGCGGCTGAAACACCTGCACAGGCACCCGCAGATGCACCTGCGGAAGCAGAGGCAGAGGCAGCAGCACCCGGTGATTCGGGCTTTACAGAAGTACCTATCGGAGAAGAGCAGGAAAGCGCAGATGCACATATCAATGTAGCAGCTGTTTACTTCCAGGCTGTTGATATGCTTCCCGCAGACCAGATGCCTGCAAGCGAAGCAGATATCCACCTTGAAGCCGATATCTCTACTATCGATGACTACTATGGTTTCGGTCTTGGTGCTTGGGTACCTTACCTTACAGTTGATTACGATGTAAAAGACAGCAGCGGCGCAAGCGTGGCAAGCGGTACATTTATGCCTATGAACGCTGATGACGGCCCTCACTACGGCGATAACATCAAGATGCCCGGCGAAGGTACATACACACTTGAACTTACTATCCACAGCCCCGCAGAAAACGGTTATCTTCTTCACTCCGACAGCGAAACGGGTGTTGAGGCAGGTAAAGACGGCACAGGCCTTTGGAGCGATCCCGTTGTCCTTACTTATGACTGGGATTACGTTCCTCTTGCAAAATAATATAGGGAAACACTGATTTAAGGTCGAAAAAATAAAATTTACAAAAATTATGGGC